>NZ_JBSSDL010000012.1:0-93759 GCF_054060695.1 Frigoribacterium sp. 2355
GTGGGGCGGCCCTGGGGGGTCTTGGGGGGGGGGGGGGGCGGGGGGCCCGGGGGGGGGGGCCCCCCCCGGGGGGGTGGGGGGGGCGGGGGGGGGGGGGGGCCCCGCCCCCCCCGGCCCTGGGTCAGTCGATGCTAATCGATGACGGGAGGTGCTTTCGTCAGCTGGTGAGCGCCGACGGGGACTCGACCTCGATCGAGCCGTCGATGATGCCGGCCTTGATGGTGTCGAGCTCGTCCTGCAGACCGGAGTCGACCTTGTCGGCGTAGTCGTGGAACGGGGCGATGCCGACGCCGTCGTTCTCGAGCGTGCCCACGTAGGGCGTGCTCGAGAACTTGTCCTCGCTGGCCTGCGTGACGACCGCGTCGGTCGCCTGCTTGATGCCCTTGAGCACCGAGGTGAGGAAGAGGTCCTTGTTGGCGCTGTCGGTCTCGTAGGTGTCGCTGTCGGCACCGACCAGGACGACGTCCTTGCCGGAGTCGCGGATCGCCTCGGCGGCGCTCTGGTAGATCGGGCCACCGACCGGCAGGATGACGTCGGCGTTCTGGTCGATCAGGGTCTGGGCGCTCTGCTTGGCCGTGGTGCCGGCCTCGAAGCCACCGGTGAAGGTGCCGTTCTGGGCGTCGACGTCCCAGCCGACGACCTTGACGTCCTCGCTCTTCTGCTCGTTGTAGTACTTCACGCCGTCGGCGAAGCCGTCCATGAAGATGGTGACGGTCGGGAACTGCATGCCGCCGAAGGTGCCGACGACGCCGGTCTTCGAGTAGCTCGCCGCCGCGTAGCCCGCGAGGAACGCGGCCTCGGACGTGTTGAAGGTGATCGGCTGCACGTTGTCGGCCGTGATCGACGAGTCGTCGATGGTGGCGTAGTTGATGCCCGAGTTCGCCTCGGCCGCCGACTTGGTGGCGTCGGCGAGCGCGAAGCCGACCGTGACGATCAGGTTGCAGCCCTGGTCGGCGAGGTTCGACAGGTTGGCGTCGTAGACCGTCTCGTCGGCCGACTCGACCGTCTTGGGCGTGGACCCGATGGTCTTCGCGGCCTCGGTCAGGCCCTCGTAGCCGAGCTGGTTGAACGACTTGTCGTCGAAGCCGCCGGCGTCGGAGACCATGCAAGGGACGAAGTCGCTCGAGGCGCCGCTGGTCGAGCCAGAGCCGCTCTCGGGGGCCGAGGCACAGCCGGCCAGGATGACGGCGGTGCTCGCCAGGGCGAGGCCGCTGAGCACGGCCTTGCGCGCAGTTGTAGTCAAGTTGTCCTCCAGGGTGCAGCCCGGCACGAGGCGCGCCGGGTGGGTATGGCTGACAGGTTACCTACTGTGACGGGCGCCTCCGACCGACGGGTGGTAGTGATGCCGAGGCGTTACACAGTCGCGACCACGACGTAACGAGCACGAAACGTCCACGGGCCCGGAGCGGGTCAGAGGACGTCGCTGCGACCGCTCAGCTTGAGGGCGTCCACGACGCCCTTGACGCGTTGGGCGTTCGCCGTCGTCGTGACAAGCAGGGCGTCGGGGGTGTCGACCACGATGATGTCGTTGACGCCGATCAGCGAGATCAGCCGGCCGCTGTTGCCGACGACGATGCCGCTCGAGCTGTCGGCGAGCACGCGGGCGTTCTCGCCGAGGATGGCCAGGTCGCTCTTGCGACCGCCGGCGTGCAGCTTGGCGATGGAGGCGAAGTCGCCGACGTCGTCCCAGTCGAAGTCGCCGGGTACGACGGCAAGCCGGCCCGCCGCGGCGGCTGGTTCGGCCACGGTGTAGTCGATGGCGATCTTCTCGAGGCCGGGCCACACCTTGTCGACGACGGCGCCGCGCTTCGGGGTGTCCCACGCCGCCGCGAGCTCTTCGATGCCCTCGAGCAGGTCGGGACGGGTCTCGCCCAGCTGCTCGAGCAACCGGTCGGCCCGCGAGATGAACATGCCGCCGTTCCAGAGGTAGTCGCCGCCGGAGACGTAGCGCTCGGCCGTCTCGAGGTCCGGCTTCTCGACGAACGACTCGACCGTGCGGGCGCTCGGTGCGCCCTCGATGTCGAGCGGTGCGCCGACATGGATGTAGCCGAACCCGATCGCGGGTTCGGTGGGGGTGATGCCGATCGTGGCGATGTAGCCCTCGTCGGCGGCGACGATGGCCTCGCGGACGGCCCGACCGAAACCGCGGGTGTCGGCGATGACGTGGTCGGCGGCGAACGAGCCGATGATGACGTCCGGCTCACGACGACGGAGGACGGCGGCCGCGAGGCCGATGGCCGCGGTGCTGTCCTTCGGCTCGCTCTCGAGGACGACGTTGTGGTCGGCGAGGCCGGGCAGCTGCGACTCGACCGCGGCTCGGTGTGCCCGCCCGGTGACGACCATGATGCGTTGGTCGCCGTTGAGGGGGGCGAGGCGGTCCCAGGTGCCGCGCAGCAGGGTCGACCCGCTGCCGGTGAGGTCGTGCAGGAACTTGGGTGCGTCGGCGCGGCTGAGCGGCCAGAGACGGGACCCGATGCCACCCGCCGGGATGATGCTGTAGAACCGGTCGAGGCTTTCCTGGATCGTCATGAGTTCACCTTATCGACGCCCCTCCTCCATGCCTCCGATCCCCTCGCGCCACCGTCGCCGTCGAGGCTCGCAGCACGAGCAGTCCGAGGAGGACCGATGCGAGTCGTGATCGTGACCGAGAGCTTCCTACCCACCGTCAACGGGGTCACCACGAGCGTGCTGCGCGTGCTCGACCACCTGGCCCGACGCGGACACGAGGCCATGGTCATCGCCCCGGCGGGCCGCGGGACCACGAGCTACGCCGGCTTCCCCGTCCACCGGGTGCCGTCCGTGGCCTACCGCCAGTTCCCGGTCGGACTGCCGAACCCGCAGGTCGCGGCCGCCATCGCCGGGTTCCGACCCGACGTCGTGCACGTCGCCTCGCCGTTCCTGCTCGGCGCCCAGGCCATCGCCGCGGCGGCACGCCTGGGCGTGCCCTCGGTCGCCGTCTTCCAGACCGACGTCGCCCGGTACGCGGGGACGAACGGCCTCGGGCTCGGCTCGGCCGTCGCCTGGCGGCTCGTGCGCCGCATCCACGACCAGGCCACGACGACGCTGGTCCCCTCGCGCGCCTCCTTGCGGGATCTCGAGACGGCCGGCGTGGGCCGGCTCGCGACCTGGGGGCGAGGAGTCGACTCGGCCCTGTTCCACCCAAACCGCAAGTCGGGCGACGCGGTGCGCGCCCTGCGGGAGTCCTGGGGCGCACCCGACCGGGTGCTCGTCGGCTACGTGGGCCGACTGGCCCCCGAGAAACAGGTCGAGCGGCTGGCCGCCCTGCGCCCCCTGCGGGAGGCCCGCCTCGTGGTCGTCGGGGGCGGCCCCTCACTGCCCGCCCTCCGCCGCCGCCTGCGACAGCTCGACCCGGTGTTCACCGGCCCTCTGCACGGCGAGCACCTCGCGGACGCCTATGCGGCGCTCGACGTGTTCGTGCACACCGGCTCGACCGAGACCTTCGGTCAGACCGTCCAGGAGGCCCACGCCAGCGGACTGCCGGTCGTGGCCCCGGCCGCGGGCGGGCCCCTCGACCTCGTGAGGCACGGGGTCGACGGGTTCCTCTTCGAGCCCCGCCACGACCACTCGCTCCGCCGGAGCGTCCGCACCCTGGTCGCCTCGGACGAGATGCGGGCCCGCTTCGGCGAGGCCGGCAGGCGGGCGGTCGTCGGACGCACGTGGGAGACGCTCGGAGACGAGCTCGTCGAGCACTACCGACGGGCGATGGCGAGCGTCCGCGACGGGGCGGAGCGCGCCTCCGTCCGCTGATCGCGGGGCCGGGCCGACGGGTCCGTCTTGTCTCGACGTCGAACGACTTCGGAGGGGCGGGGCCGCGTCCGCACTCGGCGGGAACATAGACTGGACAGGTTCTGAGAACGCCACCAGCGGACACGGCTGTCCCTCGTACCGATCGAGCGAGAGCGTCGTCCGCCCCATCCGCGAGGAGAAGTGCTCATGGCCGAGCAGTCGACGCGAACGGTCGCATCACCGGCAGGCAGACCGGGTGCACCGAAGATCAGTGCGCCCAAGGCGCCCGGGAAGATCGCCGGCACCCTCTACCGGGGCCGTGAGGGCATGTGGTCGTGGGTCCTCCACCGCATCACCGGCGTGAGCATCTACTTCTTCCTGCTGGTGCACATCCTCGACACCGCCCTGGTGCGGATCAGCCCCGAGGCCTACAACGCGGTGATCGGCACCTACAAGAACCCGATCATGGGACTCGGCGAGACCGGCCTCGTCGCCGCGATCCTGTTCCACGCCCTGAACGGCCTGCGGATCATCCTCATCGACTTCTGGGGCCCCGGCACCAAGTACCAGCGCGTCATGTTCTGGGTCGTCATCGGCCTCGCCGTGGTCCTGTTCGCCGGTTTCGCCCCGCGCCACCTGATGAACGTCTTCTCGGAGTAGAGCCATGACCACCCAGACCGTCGAAGCCCCGCGCTCGGCCCGCGCGGCCCAACGCTCCACCAACTACGAGAAGTGGGGCTGGATCTACATGCGCGCCAGCGGCCTGCTGCTCGTCGTGCTCGTGTTCGGCCACCTGTTCATCAACCTGCTCGCGAGCGAGGGCGGCGTCAAGGCCATCGACTTCGCCTTCGTGGCGGGCAAGTGGGCCAGCCCGTTCTGGCAGGTCTACGACACCCTCCTCCTCTGGCTCGCGCTGATCCACGGCACGAACGGCATGCGGACGATCGTCAACGACTACGTCTCGAAGCCGACGGTGCGCAAGGTCCTGCTCGTCACGCTCGTCACGTCGACCGTCGTCCTGCTCGTCCTCGGCACGCTCGTGATCTACACGTTCGACCCGTGCCCCGCGAACGCCCCGGCCGACCTGCTGCCGTCGTTCTGCACCGCCGGCTAGCCACCCGGCCCACCGTCCACTCCGGCCACCGGCCGCACGTCCCCCACCGGAAAGAACCGTGACCACACCCTCCCCCGCCCCCGCCAGCACCGTCGTCGACGGCGTCCACTACCACCAGCACGACATCGTCATCGTCGGGGCCGGGGGTGCGGGCATGAGGGCGGCCATCGAGGCCGGCCCGAACGCCAGCACCGCGGTGATCTCGAAGTTGTACCCGACCCGTTCGCACACCGGTGCGGCCCAGGGCGGCATGGCGGCGGCCCTCGCCAACGTCGAGGACGACAACTGGGAGTGGCACACGTTCGACACCGTCAAGGGCGGCGACTACCTCGTCGACCAGGACGCCGCCGAGATCCTCGCCAAGGAGGCGATCGACGCCGTCCTCGACCTCGAGAACATGGGGCTGCCGTTCAACCGCACCCCCGAGGGCAAGATCGACCAACGTCGCTTCGGCGGCCACACGGCCGAGCACGGCAAGAACCCCGTCCGGCGAGCCTGCTATGCGGCCGACCGCACCGGGCACATGATCCTCCAGACGCTGTACCAGAACTGCGTCAAGCACGGCATCAACTTCTTCAACGAGTTCTACGTCCTCGACCTCATCATGGGAGAGATCGACGGAGAAGAGCGCCCGGCCGGCGTGATCGCCTACGAGCTCTCGACCGGCGACCTGCACGTGTTCCAGGGCAAGGCTGTCATCTTCGCCACCGGCGGCTTCGGCAAGATCTACAAGACGACGTCCAACGCGCACACCCTGACCGGAGACGGCGTGGGCATCATCTGGCGCAAGGGCCTGCCGCTCGAGGACATGGAGTTCTTCCAGTTCCACCCGACCGGCCTCGCCGGGCTCGGCATCCTGCTGAGTGAGGCCGCCCGCGGTGAGGGCGCGATCCTGCGCAACAGCGAGGGCGAGCGCTTCATGGAGCGCTACGCCCCCACCATCAAGGACCTGGCGCCCCGCGACATCGTCGCGCGCTGCATGGCGACCGAGATCCGCGAAGGCCGTGGGGCCGGACCGCACAAGGACTACGTCTACCTCGACATCACGCACCTCGACCCCGCCGTGATCGACGCCAAGCTGCCGGACATCACGGAGTTCGCCCGCACCTACCTCGGCGTCGAGCCGTACACCGAGCCCGTCCCCGTGCTGCCGACCGCCCACTACGCCATGGGTGGCATCCCGACGAACGTCAAGGCCGAGGTGCTCCGCGACAACACGACGGTCGTGCCGGGCCTCTACGCCGCCGGCGAGTGCGCCTGCGTCAGCGTGCACGGCTCGAATCGCCTCGGCACGAACTCGCTGCTCGACATCAACGTCTTCGGCAAGCGCGCCGGCAACAACGCCGTCGAGTACGTGAAGGACGCACCCTTCGTGCCGCTGCCCGACGACCCGGCCGGCTTCGTGCGCGGTCTCGTCGAGGACGTCCGCAACGCCACGGGCACCGAGCGCATCGCGACGCTGCGCAAAGAGCTGCAGGACAGCATGGACCGCAACGCCCAGGTCTTCCGTACCGAAGAGACCCTCGACGAGGTCACCCACGTGATCGCCGACCTCCGCGACCGGTTCAAGAACATCTCGGTGCAGGACAAGGGCAAGCGCTTCAACACCGACCTGCTCGAGGCCATCGAGCTGGGCTTCCTGCTCGACCTCGCCGAGGTCGTCGTCTACTCGGCTCGTTCGCGTCAAGAGAGCCGCGGGGGGCACTTCCGCGAGGACTACCCCACGCGCGACGACGAGAACTGGCTCGTCCACACGATGGCGTACCTGACGGGCGACGCCCACTCGTCCCTGGCCGGCGACCACATCCGCCTCGACACCAAACCCGTCGTGATCACGAACTACCAGCCGATGGAACGGAAGTACTGACATGAGCACCGCTGTCCTCGAGAACAAGCCCCAGGGCGCCGACGCCGTCCCCACGTTCACGGCGACCCTGATCATCCGCCGGTTCGACCCCGAGGTCGACGACGAGCCCCGCTGGCAGGACTTCGACGTCCAGGTGCTGCCGACGGACCGGGTGCTCGACGCCCTGCACCAGATCAAGTGGGAGCAGGACGGGTCGCTGACCTTCCGTCGTTCGTGCGCCCACGGCGTCTGCGGCTCCGACGCGATGCGCATCAACGGCCGCAACCGGTTGGCCTGCAAGACGCTGATCAAGGACCTCGACATCTCGCAGCCGATCTACGTCGAAGCGATCAAGGGCCTTCCCCTCGAGAAGGACCTCGTCGTCGACATGGAGCCCTTCTTCCAGTCGTACCGCGAGATCCAGCCGTTCCTCATGGCCTCGTCCAAGCCCGAGAAGGAGCGCCTGCAGAGCGCCACCCAGCGCGAGCGCTTCGACGACACGACCAAGTGCATCCTCTGCGCCGCCTGCACGTCGAGCTGCCCGGTGTTCTGGACCGACGGCCAGTACTTCGGTCCGGCCGCCATCGTCAACGCGCACCGCTTCATCTTCGACTCGCGCGACGAGGGTGCGCAGGTGCGCCTCGACATCCTGAACGACAAAGAAGGCGTGTGGCGCTGCCGCACCACCTTCAACTGCACCGAGGCCTGCCCGCGCGGCATCCAGGTGACGCAGGCCATCGCCGAGGTCAAGCAGGCCGTCTTGCGCGGACGGGCCTGACACCGAGCCACCGCCACGAGAGAGGGCCCGACCACCACGTGGTCGGGCCCTCTCTCGTCCGACGGGTCGCGGCGGCGCATGGACGCGCATCGACGACCTGGTCAGTCGTCCTCGACGATGCAGGCGGCCTCGAGGCCGAGGGCGAGTCGTAGCGCGACCGACACCCCGGTCTCACCTTCGTCGCCCATCGGGGCGACGGCGTCGATCCAGAACACCGGGAGGGGCACCGAGGGCGGGTCGGGCAGCAGACGGTGGACCTCGTCCGCCTCGGTCAGTTCGGCCCCCTGGTAGACGGTGAGGAGCGGAACCCCACCCGCCCCGAACACCTGGAGGGCGTCGCCGCCGTCGATCTCGCGCACGCCGAGCGAACCGTCGACCGCGTGGGCAGCCGTCGCGAGGTCGAGCTGGTCGTAGACGTGCGGACTCAGGATGGTGATGTCGCGGGGCATCAGCTCTCGTCCTCGGCCGGACGCGGACGCTCGGTTCCGGCCTGGGACTCGTTGCCGGCCCGGTCGCCGGACCGGCTGCCCGTCCCGGCGTCGGCCTCGGTCATGGCCTCGGCCTCGGCCGTGCTCTCGTACAGCAGGTCCAGTTCGTGCAGGTCTTCCTCCCACGCCTGGAGCAGAGGGCTGGCGACGAGCTGGGCGAGCCTCTCGGGGCCGACCGCCTCCAGCGTGCGGTGCAAGGCGTTCCAGCCCGACGTGGCCTCGTCACCCAGCGGCACGACGTAGGCGGGCAGGCGCGGTCGGCCGACCACGACGACCGGACGTCCGGCGTCGAGGGCGGAGCGTTCGAGGCCGAGCCGACGCACGGACGGTGCGCCGATCAAGAGGGCGACCGGGTTCGGCGGGGGGTAGGTCACGGCCCGGACGCACCGATCGGACTCGCCCTCGCGGGCGATGACGAGGGCGAAGGTCGGCAGGGACGACTCGGCGATGTGGCCGAGAGCGTCGGTCAGCCGGGCGATGGCGTCGTCGAGCGTCCCCTCGGTCACGTCGACCGTCAACGCCGTGGTCTCCTCGATGCCGTGGTCGGTGACCCGTGCGGTGATCGTCGCCGACAGGTGCGGCCCCTCGACGACGACCCGGACGGTCTCGGGAGCCTGGTGACGGGCGTGTTGGGTGAGGACCCAGCGGTCCCAGGCGTGGCCCAGGGGCTCGGTCGCCCCCCATCGGGTCGGGACGGTGCCCGAGACCGCCGCTCCCAGGGTCTCGACCGCGCCTCCCAGGCTCGTGTCGTGGGACGCCCTGTGGAGCACCGTGAGGTCGACGCTGAGCTGGCAGGTGGTGTCGACGGCGTCCTCGATGAGGGGCAGCCACCCGGCGGACGGCACGACGGGCACCGAGGCGTCGAGCTCGGTGGCCGCGGCGTCGACGTCGGCGTACGGCAGGCCCGTGAGGCCGTCCCGGAGACGGTCCTGGTCGTCGTGCACGGCCCAGACGCCCCCGGCGGCGACCAGCGCGGCCCGGAGGCCGACGGTGAGGCGCGACCGTTCGCTGGTGACGAGCACGACGCGTCGACTCGTCGGGGGTCGACCGAGGAGGTCCGCGAGCGGACGACTGAGTCGGACGACGCGGGCCCTGCTGTCGACCCGGACGGCGCGCGACGAGATCGCGTCGACCAACGGGTGTCGGATTGGGGTGCCCACCCGTCGATTCTGCTCCGTGGCGGAGGGCCGTGACCGGATGCACGGCGGACTCGGACCAGCCCGGCCCGAGACGGCCCACGCGGCCTAGGCTGGGTCCCCGTCATCGCCAACGACCCTCGAGAGGCCTGCCATGAACGACGTCCGACGCCTCGACCGACGGCCCTGCCGGCCCGGTCCGCGAGCGATCTCGTGAGACGACGCCCGTACCGCAACGGTGAACGCCCCCTCGACCAGCGGGAACGCCGACGAGCGTTCGCGGCAGCCGTCCGGACGAGGCCGCCCCTCCGACCCACCGCCGACCGGGAGTTCGGTCGGGCCCTCGCGCGCCTCGACGAGCTCGTCGAGAAGGTCCTGCTCTCGGGCGACCACGACCGCTTGCTCGACGAGACGCGGGTGTCGACCTGGCCTCGCGAACTGGACGCCGTGGCCGCGGTCGTGGTGGACCGGCTCGATCCGCCGCCGTCGGTTGACCGCGCGGCGGTGTCCGCCGCCGTCGCGGACAACCTGGAGGCGCGCTTCGGCCTGCGTGCGGGAGCCTCCCCGACCGAGAGGTCGGTCGTCCTCTGGCAGTCGGTGGCCGGTGCCGACTCGCGGCTCGCCGAGAACGGGTGGGAGCGTGACGTCCTCTCGGACGACCGGGAGGCGCTGGCCGAGTTCTTCGCCTCGGACGGCGATCCGGTACGGGCACGTCTCACGCGGTCGTCGGGTCGCCTGCACCTCGAACTGCGGGGCACGAACGCACCCGTCGGCGACCGGTCGTCGTCGTACGCGGTGCTGTCGAGATTGAGCGCGCTCGTCCTCGTCGACGATCCTCGCGGCCTCGTCTCGGTGCTCGACGAGAGCACGGCCGGTGCGCTGCGGGACGTGGTCGTCGCCTGGGGCGAACTGGCCGACCACCTCGACGAACGTCGCGCCGAGGCCGGCGCACGCTGAAGCCGGACCGTCCTGAGGCCGGAACACCCTGAGGCCCGACGGCCCCGAGGTCGGACGGACGAGGGACGGCGCCGCCCCCGGGAGGGGCGACGCCGTCCCGTCCGTCAGACGGTGACGGCTTCGGCGGCCTGTCGCGCGCCCGCGGCGGTGGTCGCCGCGACGGCGGCGGCCGCGAGCTCGCGAGCCTGGTCGAGGGTGTACCGGGAGAGCTCGAGACGCACGTCGGCCAACGCGGCCGGCGTCATCGAGAGCGTGGTCGCCCCCAGCCCGACGAGCACGACCGCCAGCAGGGGGTCGGCCGCGGCCTCGCCGCAGATGCCGACCGGCTTGCCGGCTGCGGCACCGGCGTCACCGAGCGACTTGACCAGACGCAGCACGGCGGGGTGCCAGGGGTCCTGGTAGGCGGCCACGGAGCCGAGCATGCGATCGGCCGCCATCGTGTACTGGGTGAGGTCGTTCGTTCCGACGCTGACGAAGTCGGCGCTGGCGAAGATCTGGTCCGCGAGCACCGCGAGCGAGGGGACCTCGGCCATCACGCCGACCGTCTTCAGGCCGAGCTCGCGGCCGAGGGCGACGAAGTACTCGGTCTCTTCGGCGTCGCTGACCATGGGCGCCATGACCCACAGGTCGGCGGTGGTCGCCGCCTGTGCCTGCGCCAAGGCGGTGAGCTGGTCGCGCAGGATGTCTTCTTTGACGCGCAGGGCGCGGAGGCCGCGCAGGCCGAGCGCGGGATTCTCCTCGTGGGCGTCGTTCAGGAAGCTGAGCGGCTTGTCGGCGCCCGCGTCGAGGGCTCGCACGACGACCTTCTTGCCCGGGAAGGCCTCGAGCAGGGCGGTGTAGCTCGCCGTCTGGCTCTCGACGGTGGGCGCGGTGGAATTGCCGAGGAAGAGGAACTCGGTGCGGAACAGTCCGACGCCTTCGGCACCCAGTTCGATGGCCCCGGCCGCCTCGGCCGGCGCGCCGAGGTTCGCGAGCAGCGGGACGGTGTGGCCGTCGGCCAGCGCGCCCTCGGTGAGCGGCGCGGCCGCGGCGGCGGCGCGGTCGGCGATGCGCTTCTCGGCGTCGGCGACCTCGTCGGCGGACGGGTCGACCGTGACGACGCCGGTCGCGGCGTCGGCCACGACGATCGTGCCGTCGGCGAGGTCGAGCGCACCGGTCACCCCGACGATCGCGGGGATCGACTTGGACCGGGCGAGGATGGCGGTGTGCGACGTGGGTCCGCCGTCACGCGTGACCAGGGCGAGCACCTTGTCGAGGTCGAGCAGGGCGGTGTCGGCAGGGGCGAGGTCGGGCGCGACGAGCACGAACGGGGTGTCGCTGTCGGGCACCCCGGGAGCCGGGACGCCTCGCAGCGAGGCGATGACGCGCTGCGCCACGTCGCCGAGGTCCGTCGCGCGTTCGGCCATGTAGCCCCCCATGCCGATCAGGAGGTCCTGGAAGGCGGCGAACGCCTCGTGCACGGCGCGTTCACCGGTGCGACCGTCGTCGATGCGGGCCTTCACGTCGTCGGTGAGGGTGGGGTCCTGGGCCATCAGAGACTGGGCGTCGAGGACGTCCTTCGCCTCGCCGCCGGCCTTCTCGCCGCGGGCCGTGAGGTCGGCGGCGACCGCGGAGAGGGCGGTGAGCACGGCGTCGTACTCGAGAGCCGCGTCGGCGGTGCGGGGATCGGTGCCCGGCTCGGGCAGCGGATCGGGCATCTTCTTGACGGGGCCGACGGCCACTCCACGTCCGACGCCAACGCCCTGTAGTGCCACGGTGAACCTCTTCGAGTCTCGATGGTGGGGACGTGCGGCAGGACGCCGGGCACGCCCACGGTCGGTCCATGGTAGACGGAACGTCCGGACGTCGGGTCAGCGCCGATCCCGGGCTCGACCGAGGTGGCCGGGCCGCGTCGCCCGGCCACCCCTACCCTGGACGCATGCGCGCGCCGTGGACCCGAGAACCGACGCCCGACCCGGCCGAGGCGACCCGCGCCTCCGCGGCGGGACGCCCGTCCGGACGCGCCCGGCGGGCCGGCTCACGCGTCGTGGGGTCGCGGCCGACCCGGGTGCTGGCGCGGCACGTCACGGCGAAGGGGCCGCTGCTCGCGGCCGGGTTGACCTACCAGGCGCTCTTCGCCCTGTTCGCGGCCCTGTGGGTGGGCTTCTCGGTCGCGGGGTTCGTCGTCTCGGGCGACCAGGTGCTCCGTGACGAGTTGATCGTGTTCATCCGCTCGGCCGTCCCCGGGCTCATCCAGGACGTCGACGGCACGGGCGTCGTCGACCCCGAGTTGCTGCTCGACGCGTCGGTCTTCGGTTGGACCGGCGCGGTCGCCCTGCTCGGCCTGCTGGTGTCGTCCGTCACGCTGCTCGGCAGCATGCGCGACTGCGTGCGCATCGTGTTCCGGGCACCGCAACCGGTCACGCCGCTCGGCCGACTGATCGTGCGCGACCTCGGCCTGGCCCTCGCATTCGGGGCCGCGGTCGTCGTGTCGGCGACGCTGTCGCTGCTCAGCACCACGGCGGTCTCGGGCCTGTTGTCCGGGGTGGGCGTCTCGACCCGGTCGATCGCGGGCGAGGCGACCCTGCGCGTGGTCGGCATCGTGCTCGTGTTCGTCTTCGAGACCGCGGTGCTGGCCGTCCTGTTCCGCGTGTTGGCCGGGCTGCACATCCCCTTCCGTCGACTGCTCGCGGGGGCGATGCTCGGAGCGGCCGGATTCGTCTCGCTGACCGTGGTCGGCGGCGTCGTGCTCCGCGCCACGGGGTCGAACCCCCTGGTCGCCTCGTTCGCGGCCGTCGTCGGACTGTTGATCGTGATCAACCTGCTGTGCCAGGTCCTGCTGCTCAGCGCCGGCTGGATCGCCGTCGGCATGGACGACCTCGGCGTGCTCGCCGACCCGCATCAGGAGGCGGCCCGCCTCCGCCGCCTCGAGGAGGAACGGCGAGCCCAGGAGGCGCGGGCCCGGTCGCGGGGCGGTCGTCTGGTGGACGGCGCCCGCGGGCTGCTCTCGCGGTCGCTGCGGGCCGTCCGCCGGGGTGACCCGTCCGACGCCCCGGGCACGGGGTCTCCCGACGACCCCGGTGACGGTGCCCGCCGCTAGTCTGGAGCCCATGTCCACGCGCCTCCGTCTCGCCACCGTCAACGTCAACGGCGTCCGTGCCGCCTTCCGCAAGGGCATGGGCGACTGGCTCTCGGCTCGCGACGTGGACGTCCTCACGCTGCAAGAGGTGCGCGCCTCGACCGACGACCTCGAGGGCCTGCTCGGCCCCGAGTGGAACGTCGTGCACGACCCGGCCACCGCCAAGGGGCGGGCCGGTGTGGCCATCGCCAGCCGGGGCAAGGCCCACGTGCACCGCGTCGAGCTCGGCCCCGACGACTTCGACAGCGCCGGGCGGTGGCTCGAGGCCGACTACGAGATCGACGGCACCGTCGTGACCGTCGTCAGCACGTACGTCCACTCGGGCGAGGTCGACACCCCCAAGCAGGACGAGAAGTGGAAGTTCCTCGACGCCATGTCGGCGCGGCTCCCCGAGCTCGCCGCCCACAACGAGCTCTCGGTGGTGACGGGCGACCTCAACGTGGGCCACCGCGAACTCGACATCAAGAACTGGAAGGGCAACGTCAAGCGAGCCGGCTTCCTCCCCCGCGAACGGTCGTACTTCGACCGGTTCCTGGGGCCCGCGGGCGAGCAGGTCGTGACCGTCGACGGCACCGGCGGAGAAGGCCTCGGGTGGGTCGACGTGGGTCGACGCTTCGCCGGCGAGGTCGAGGGGCCCTATTCGTGGTGGTCCTGGCGCGGTCAGGCCTTCGACAACGACGCCGGTTGGCGCATCGACTACCAGCTGGCCACCCCGGCGCTGGCCGAGACCGTCGAGCACTACGTGGTCGACCGGGCGGCCGCCTACGACCAGCGCTGGTCGGACCACGCCCCGGTCGTCGTCGACTACCGGCTCTGACCCGCGTCCCACCCCTTCTCTTCTCGCACCACCCCGACCGAGGACCTCATGACCAAGCCCCGTCTCTTCTCCGGCATGCAGCCGTCCGCCGACTCGCTCCACGTCGGCAACTACATCGGCGCCCTGCAGCAGTGGAAGTCGCTGCAGGCGACGCACGACGCCCTGTTCTGCGTCGTCGACCTGCACGCCATCACCGTCCCCCAAGACCCCGCCGCGTTGCGTGCGCAGATCCGCGGCACCGCCGCCCAGTACATCGCCGCGGGCATCGACCCGGCGGAGTCGACGCTGTTCATCCAGTCGCACGTGCCGGCACACACGCAGTTGGCCTGGGTGCTCAACACCCTGACCGGCTTCGGCGAGGCCAGCCGCATGACGCAGTTCAAGGACAAGGCGGCCAAGCAGGGGTCCGACGCGGCCTCGCTCGGCCTGTTCGCCTACCCGACCCTGATGGCCGCCGACATCCTGCTCTACCAGGCCGAGACGGTTCCCGTCGGAGACGACCAGCGTCAGCACGTCGAGCTCACCCGCGACCTCGCCACCCGGTTCAACTCCCGTTTCGGCGAGACCTTCGTCGTGCCCGAGGCGGTGATCCAGAAAGAATCCGCGCGCATCTACGACCTGCAGTCACCCGAGTCGAAGATGAGCAAGTCGGCGGCCACCGACTCCGGAGTCGTGTGGATGCTCGACGAACCGGGCCGCACCGCCAAGAAGATCAAGTCGGCGGTCACCGACGCCGAGCGCGAGATCCGCTTCGACCGCGGGGCCAAAGCGGGGGTCTCCAACCTGCTCACCATCCTGTCGTCGTTCTCGGGCGCCAGCGTGGCCGACCTCGAGGAGCGCTACGCGGGTCGCGGCTACGGCGACCTCAAGAAGGACGTGGCCGAGGTCGTCGTCGAGATCTTCGCGCCCGTCCGCGCCCGAGCCCTCGAACTCCTCGACGACCCGGTCGAGCTCGACCGCATCCTCGCCGTCAACGCCGATCGGGCGAACGAGATCGCCCAGGCCACGATCGACACCGTGTACGACCGCATCGGCTTCGTCCGCAAGGCCTGATCGTGCTGCCGTTCGTGCTCGCGTCGCCGACCCTCGAGTTACGGGTGCCGAGCGCGGCCGACGTGCCGGCCATCGTCGACGCCTGCCGCGACGAGACCCTGCAGCGTTTCACCACGGTGCCCCTGCCGTACGGACGGTCCGACGCCGAGTTCTTCCTGCGACGCATCGTGGACGACGGGTGGGCGACGGGACGCGAGTTCACCTGGGGGCTGCGCCGCCCGGGTTCGGGTCTGCTCGAGGGCGTGGTCAGCGTTCGGCTCCGGTCGTCCGACGTCGGCTTCTGGACGGCCCCCGCCTCGCGGGGTCAGGGGATGATGACCGAGGCGCTCGGCCTGGTGGCCGATTGGGCGTTCGGCGCCGGAGGGCTCCGAGAACTCTTCTGGGAGGGCTACGTGGGCAACGACGCCTCCGCGGCCGTCGCCCGCCGGACGGGGTTCACCTACCAGGGCGTCGGTCCGGGGCTCCACCCGGACCGTGACGGAGG
Organism: Frigoribacterium sp. 2355; assembly: GCF_054060695.1. Lineage (NCBI taxonomy): Bacteria > Bacillati > Actinomycetota > Actinomycetes > Micrococcales > Microbacteriaceae > Frigoribacterium > Frigoribacterium sp. 2355. The sequence goes on from NZ_JBSSDL010000012.1 coordinate 15,539, forward strand.
CCACCCCCTCTGCTGGAAGGCCCGCCTACGACCGGGCGACGCTCGGTCGGCGCGAGCCGGTTGGCCCGACCTGGGGCGCCCCGGGGTCCGTCCCGGCGGCTCGGCGGAATACCCCGTGGCCGACGGCGTTGACTCCCTCACGGATGCCGTCGACGGCGTCGCCCGCCCGTCCCCCACCGCGCACGCCCCGGCGCGCGACCGTTCCGTCCCGGAGGCACAGTGAGCATCGATCCGATCGACCACGACGTCCTCGAACGCGCCATGCGCCGGGCCGTCACGCTCGCGCGACGTGGGCCGGCCCGCGGCGTCAACCCCCAGGTCGGTTGCGTCCTCCTGCGTCCCGACGGCAGCGTCGCGGCCGAGGGATGGCACCGGGGCGCCGGCACGCCACACGCCGAGGTCGACGCCCTCTCGCACCTCTCCCCCGGCGAGGCGCGGGGTCTGACCGCCGTCGTCACGCTCGAACCCTGCGATCACGTGGGCCGCACCGGTCCGTGCAGCGTCGCCTTGATCGAGGCGGGCGTCTCCCGCGTCGTCCACGCCGTCGCCGACCCCGGCGCGTCCTCCGGAGGCGGGGCCGAGCGGCTGCGCCGCGCCGGCGTCCAGGTGGTCGACGGCGTGCTCACCGACGAGGCCACCGAGATGGCTCGCCGCTGGTTGGTGACGGCCCGGACGGGCCGACCGTTCGTGACGCTCAAGTGGGCGTCCAGCCTGGACGGTCGCACGGCAGCGTCCGACGGTAGCAGCCGCTGGATCACCGGGACGGCGTCACGGCAGCACGTTCACGAGCAGCGAGCGGCCCACGACGCGATCCTGGTGGGCACGGGCACCGTGTTGGCGGACGACCCCAGCCTGACCGCCCGCGGCGACGGCGGAGAACTGCTCCCCGACCAGCCCCTGCCCGTCGTCGTCGGCACGCGCACCGTGCCGGCCGACGCCGCCCTGCGTCGGCACCCCCGGGACATCGTCGAGACGGGGACGCACGACCTCGAGGCCGTGCTCGACGACCTCGGCGCCCGCGGGGTCCGCAGCGTGTTCGTCGAGGGCGGACCGACCGTGGCCAGCGCGTTCGTCCGGCTCGGGCTCGTCGACGACTACGTCGTGTACCTCGCGCCCACGCTGCTCGGCGGCCCCCGGACGGCCCTCGACGACCTCGGTGTGGACCACATCGACGGGCAACGACGACTGCGCGTCACCGAGGCGCACCCCCTCGGCGACGACCTGGTGGTCGTCGCCCGCGACACCCCCAGGAGCCCCGCATGACCACCACGCCCGCCGCATCGTCCCAGGTGTCGTTCGAGGTCGAGACCACGGTCCCCACCCGTCACGGCACGTTCCGCATGAGGGCCTACCGCGACACCCTCACCGGCGCCGACCACGTGGCGATCATCGCGAGCGACCCGGCCGGCCTCCCCCCGGCGGACGGTGCCCTCGTGCGCGTCCACTCGGAGTGCCTCACCGGCGAGGCGTTCGGCTCCCTCAAGTGCGAGTGCGGCCCGCAGCTCGACGCCGCGCTCGACACCATCCGGGACCACGGCGGGGCCGTCGTCTACCTGCGCGGACACGAGGGTCGGGGCATCGGCCTCGTCGACAAGCTCCGGGCCTACCGCCTGCAAGAGGACGGACTCGACACCCTGGACGCCAACCTCGCCCTGGGGCTGCCGGCGGACGCCCGGGACTACGGGGCGGCGGCCGACGTGCTGCGCGACCTCGGGCTCAGCCGCGTCAGGCTGCTGAGCAACAACCCCGAGAAGCGGCGTCAGCTCGGCGAGCACGGCATCGAGGTCACCGAACTGGTGCCCCTCGTCGTCGGCGTCGGTGCCTTCAACGAGGGCTACCTCGACACGAAGCGCGACCGCATGGGCCACGAGTTGCCCGGCCACCTCGGCTCCGACGACTGAGTCCGCGGCGGCCCCCGCTCCCGCGGCCCCGACGTGCGTCCCCACCGGGGTACACGCCGGAGTACGATGGACGACGGCTGTCACGAGCGGCCACCGTCTCACCCGGCCGAGCGATCCGCAGATCCCTGCACCGCGCCTCCGTCCGACCCGTTGCGCCGCACCATGCGCCGGGTCCTCGACGTCCGCCGGGACCTCGACCCCTGCCTCGGAGTGCCCCCGTGTCTGCCCCCACCGTCGACCCGTCGACGTCGTCCGTCCCCGCCATCAACAAGCGTTCGCGCGTCATCGTCGCGAGCCTCATCGGCACCTCGATCGAGTTCTACGACTTCTACGTCTACGCGACCGCCGCGGTGCTCGTCTTCCCGACCATCTTCTTCGCCAACGACGACCCCGCCGTGGCCCGCCTCGCCTCGTTCGCGGTCTTCGGCGTCGCGTTCATCGCCCGGCCCGTCGGGTCGATCGTCTTCGGCCATTTCGGCGACCGCATCGGCCGCAAGGGCACCCTCGTGGCGTCGCTGCTGACGATGGGCATCGCCACGGTGCTGATCGGGTGCATCCCGGCGGGCACCACGCCCGGTTGGGCGGTCGCCGGCCCGGCCTGCCTCGTCGTGCTGCGCTTCTGCCAGGGCCTGGGCCTCGGCGGCGAGTGGAGCGGTGCCGCGTTGCTCGCGACGGAGAACGCCCCGGCGAACCGCCGCGCGATCTACGGCACGTTCCCCCAGCTGGGTGCCCCCATCGGCTTCATCATCGCCAACCTGCTCTTCGTGCTGCTGAACACGACCCTCACCGAGGAGCAGTTCATGGCCTGGGGATGGCGCCTGCCGTTCCTCGCGAGCGCGGTGCTGGTGATCATCGGCCTCTACGTCCGGTTCAAGCTGATCGAGACGCCGGCGTTCCAGAAGGTCGTCGACTCGGGCAACGTCGCGACCCTCCCGCTCGCCCGCGTGTTCCGGTCGAGCTGGCGCCCCCTGCTGCTCGGCACGTTCATCATGCTGGCGACCTACACGCTCTTCTACCTGATGACGACGTTCACGCTGACCTTCGGGACGGCCGACGCCGCGGGCGACCCGGCCGGCCTGGGCATCCCCCGGACGCAGTTCCTCTGGATGCTGATCCTCGGCGTGGTGTTCTTCGGCGTCTTCACGCTCGTGTCGGGGCCCCTGGCCGAGAAGTACGGACGCCGCGCGATGCTCATCTGCGTGACGGCCGGCATCCTCGTCTTCGGCTTCACGTTCGCCCCGCTGTTCGCCGCGGGTGCCCTCGGCGCTCAGGCGTTGCTCATCATCGGCTTCGTCCTCATGGGGCTGACCTTCGGACCGATGGGGGCCGTGCTGCCCGAGCTGTTCCCCACGAGCGTGCGCTACACCGGCTCGGCGATCAGCTACAACGTCGCGAGCATCCTCGGTGCCGCCGTGGCCCCGTTCATCGCCGTCGCGCTCTGGACGGCCGCGGGCGGCAGCACCTGGCTCGTGGGTCTCTACCTGTCCTCGATGGCGGTGTTGACCCTGATCGCGCTCGTGCTCAGCCGTGAGACCCGCGACGTCGACTACGACACGGCCGGCTGACCGGACGCGACGTGCCCTGCCGCCCGGCCCGCGCCTCCTGAGCGGAGGCGCGGGCCGGTCTCGTGCGCAGGTGGAAGTCACCGGGACGAAGTACGGTCGTAGTCGGCGGAGGCACCGCCCGCGACACCGACCGCCGCACCCCGCGACGCCGGTCACCTGGCACGAGAGGCATCATGAGCTCCGACACACGCGCGCGCACGACGACAACCGACGGGAAGGAGGCGCGGGTCGACCCACCGGCCGCGCCCCGGTCGCGGTGGGGTCGCCGTCCGCAGCCCGAGGGTCCGCGTGCCACGTTCCGTCAGCTGTTGCCCTACCTGTTCGAGCACAAGAAGGTCATGGCCGTCATCATCGTGCTCAGCGTCCTGGGTGCCGCGGCGTCGCTCGGTCAGCCGTTGCTCGTGCAGCAGGTCATCTCGGCCGTGCAGGAAGGCGTGACGCTCGGTCCCCTCGTCTGGGCCCTGGTCGCGCTGGTCGTCGTGGCCGGGCTGATCAGCGGGTTCCAGCACTACCTGCTGCAGCGCACCGGCGAGGGCGTCGTCCTGTCGAGCCGCCGTCGCCTCGTCGGACGCATGCTCCGGTTGCCCGTCAGCCAGTTCGACACGCGCCGGACGGGCGACCTCGTGTCGCGGGTCGGCTCGGACACCACCCTGCTGCGGGCCGTGCTCACCCAGGGGCTCGTCGAGGCGATCGGTGGCAGCCTCACCTTCGTCGGCGCCCTGGTCGGCATGTTCCTGATCGACCCCGTCCTGCTCGGACTGACCGTGCTCGTCGTCGCCGTCTCGGTCGTCGTCGTCGTGCTGTTGTCCGGACGCATCCGCGTGGCGAGCCGCCAGGCGCAGGAGAAGGTGGGTGACCTGACGGCCGCCGTCGAACGCGCCATCAGCTCGGTCCGCACGATCCGCGCCTCGGGCGCCACCGAACGCGAGATCGTCGCCGTCGAGCGAGACGCCGAGGGCGCCTACCGACGGGGGCTGCAGGTCGCGCGCATCTCGGCCCTGGTCGTGCCGATCTCGTCCGTCGCCCTCCAGGCCTCCTTCCTCGTCGTGCTCGGCGTCGGAGGTTACCGGGTGGCCAGCGGTGCCATCGAGATCGCCTCGCTCATCTCGTTCGTGCTCTTCCTCTTCCTCATGATCATGCCGCTCGGCCAGGCTCTCGGCGCCGTGCTCAGCGTCAACCAGGCCCTGGGGGCGCTCGGACGGATCCAGGAGATCCTCGACCTGCCGAGCGAGACCGACGGCGACGAGCGCCTCGCGGCCGAGGTCGCGACCCGTGAGGCGGGCGCCGGTGGTCTGGAGGCGGACGACGGCATCGCCGTCCGGTTCGACGACGTGCACTTCCGCTACCCCGACTCGCCGGTCCCCGCCGGGCCGGCCACGGGGGGCCCGCAGGTCTCCGGCGACCCGGTCCACGACTCGGGCGAAGGCCCCGCCGACGACGACCTCACGGTGTTGCGGGGCGTGAGCTTCTCGGTGCCCGTCGGCAAGCGCACGGCACTCGTCGGCCCCTCGGGAGCAGGGAAGAGCACGATCCTGTCGCTCATCGAGCGTTTCTACGACCCGACCTCGGGTGCCGTGCGCGTGGGGGGCGCCGACGTGCGCACCCTCGACCGGCGCGACCTGCGGTCCCGCATCGGCTACGTCGAACAGGACGCCCCGGTGCTCGCCGGCACCATCCGCGACAACCTCACCCTGGGTTCGCCCGAGGCGACGGACGACGACTGCCGTCGGGTCCTCGAGGCCGTGAACCTCACCGCCGTCCTCGAACGCGGCGACCAGGGCCTCGACGCCCAGGTCGGCGAGGACGGGGTGATGCTCTCCGGAGGCGAGCGCCAGCGCCTGGCCATCGCCCGCACGCTGCTCAACGCGCCGCCGATCCTCCTGCTCGACGAGTCGACCTCGAGCCTCGACGGCCTCAACGAGCAGCGCCTCCGCGAAGCGATCGACGCGGTGGCCGAGAACCGTACGCTCATCGTCATCGCCCACCGGCTGTCGACCGTGGTCGACTCCGACCAGATCGTCGTCGTCGAGGCCGGCCGGGTGGTCGGTGTGGGCACCCACTCCGAACTGGTGGGGACGACGCCGCTGTACAAGGACCTGGCGAAGCACCAACTCCTCGTCTGAGGCCGGGCTCCTCGCGCGACGGGGCGCGGCCACGACACCGTGCGACGATGGCCCGATGAGCGATGTCGCCCCCGCGGTCCTGACCCACGTCGAGCGCGGGGTCGGTGTCGTCACCCTCAACCGCCCGGAGAAGATCAACGCGGTGACGCTCGAGATGCTCGGGCTCGTCGAGCAGGCGCTCGACGCCTGGGAGGACGATTCGCGGGTCTCGTCGGTGCTGGTGCGGGGCGCCGGGCCACGGGGGTTCTGTGCCGGGGGCGACATCGCGTGGATCCACGCCGCCGCCACGACGGACCCCCGGCGCAGCGTCGAGATGTGGCGGCGCGAGTACCGTGGCACGCTGCGTCTGTCGCGCTGGTCGAAGCCGATCGTGTCGCTGCTCGACGGCATCGCGATGGGTGCCGGCATCGGACTCGGCGGTCACGTCACGCTCCGCATCGTCACCGAACGCAGCTCGGTGGGCATGCCGGAGACCCGCATCGGGCTGACACCCGACGCGGGCGGGAGCTTCTTGCTGTCGCGAGCCCCGGGCGAGCTCGGCACCCACCTCGCCCTGACGGGCCGCGCGATGACGGCTGCCGATGCCCTGCACACGGGCTTCGCCGACCTGTTCGTCCCGTCCTCCGAGCTGACTCGAGTCCTGCCGGCACTGGCCGAGGGCGGCCCCGACGCCGTGCGGGCGCTGGGCACGACGGCGGGGCCGTCCGAGCTCGCGGATGCCGCCGGGTGGATCGATCGCGCCTACCGCGGCGACGACGCCGGGACGATCGTGTCCCGCCTGCACGAGCTCGCCGAGGAAGGTCTCGCCGACGCCGGAGCCGTGGTCGACGACCTCGTGGCGGCATCGCCCACGTCGGTGGTCCTGACCCTCGAAGCCCAGAGGCGGGCGGCCCGTCTGCCCGACCTCGAGGCCGTGCTGGGTCAGGAACTCGGCATCGTCACCTCGCTCGCCGCGTCACCGGATCTCGTCGAGGGCATCCGGGCTCGCGTGATCGACAAGGACCGCCGGCCCCGGTGGTCACCGTCGACCATCGCCGAGGTCGACGTCGAGGCGACGCTCGCAACGGTCGACTGGTCCACGCGGCTCTGACCGGGGACGAGCGGTGACCGCCGCCCCGCTCGCCGCCGAGCGGCTGCTCGCGGTTCGCCGCCTTCCGCTCGCCGCTTTCCGCTCGCCGCTGGCCGTTCGCCTCTCGCTGTCAGCTCAGAGGCGGACCACGCGTCCCTCCCCCGCGGAACGGCGGGCGGCCTCGATGACCTCGAGTGCCCTGACCGCGTCCCAGGGGTCGACCGGGAGGTCGCCGTCGCCTCGGAGCGCCCGGGCCAGTCGGGAGTAGAACTCGGGATAGCGCCCCGGATCGGTCGACTCGTCGCGACGCGTGCCGCCCGTGACGACGACACCACGACGATCGCCCGCGTCGACCCCGTAGGTGGGATCGACCGGCGGCAGTCCGGACGACAGCTGGGCCTCTTGCGGGTCGAGGCCGTGCACCTCGTACGCGCCGGCCGACCCCAGCACCCGGAACCTCGGCCCGGGGAGGGCTGCGACGTGGCTCATCGTCAGCCGCGACCGTCGACCCCCGTCGTGCTCGAGCGACAGATGCACGTCGTCGTCGGCCGAGCCGGTGAGGCGGCGGGTCGCGATCTCGGCATGGACGGACCGGACCGGCCCCAGGAGGCGCATGACCTGGTCGACGAGGTGCGGGCCCAGGTCGAACAGGATGCCGCCACCATCGGCGGGTGTGGCCCGACGTTTCCAGCCGACGCGGTTCTCGAGCTTCCACGGCTCGAAATGCGACTCGACCGTGTGCACGTCGCCCAGCTCACCCGACCCCGCGAGACGCGTCGCCGTCAGGAAGTCGCCGTCCCACCGCCGGTTCTGGTAGACCGTCAGCGGCCGCCCCAGCGACTCGGCGAGCCCGACGAGCCCGCGGGCGTCGTCGGCCGAGGTCGCCAGCGGCTTGTCGACCACCACGGCGGCCCCGGCTCGCAGGGCACGCACCGCGGTCTCGACGTGGGTGTCGTTCGGGGTGGCCACGACGACCAGGTCGAGTTCACGACGCCAGAGCTCGTCGACGTCTGCGATGACCGCGGCACCGGGATGCGCCGCGACGGCCTGCCCCGCACGGTCGGGGTCGCGCGTGACGACGGCATCGACCTGCCAGGCCGGGTCCGCCGCCAGGAGCGCGCCGTGGAACACCCGTCCTGCGAGCCCGTAGCCCACGATGCCGACGCGCAGCGGCTCGACGGCGCTCATGCGGCGGCGAACGGGTCGGGGGTGAGCACGTAGACCGTCTCGAGGTACTCGTGGATGCCCTCGGCACCGCCCTCGCGGCCGAGGCCCGACGACTTGACGCCGCCGAACGGGGCCGAGGCGTTCGACACCACGCCGACGTTCAGCCCGAGCATGCCGGTCTGCAGCCGTTCGGCCAGCCGCTGCCCTCTGGCGAGGTCCCGCGTGAAGGCGTAGGCGACGAGCCCGAACTCGGTGTCGTTCGCGAGGCGGACCCCCTCGGCCTCGTCCCGGAACGTCGAGACGGCCAGGACGGGGCCGAAGATCTCGGTCGTCAGGATCTCGCTGCCAGGGGCGACGCCCGACACGACGGTCGGCTCGAAGAACGTTCCCGGACCGTCGACGGGGTGGCCGCCGGTCTCGACCACCGCGCCGTGGGCGACGGCGTCGCGGACCAGGCGGTCGGCCTTGTCGACGGCCCGGTCGTCGATCAACGGGCCCACGGAGACCCCGTCGTCGGTCCCCGCGCCCACCCGGAGTCCTCGCACGCGCTCGACCACCCGGGCGGTGAACTCGTCGGCGACCGACTCGTGCACGATGAACCGGTTGGCGGCCGTGCAGGCCTGGCCCACGTTGCGGAACTTCGCCTGCATCGCGCCCTCGACCGCGGCGTCGAGGTCGGCGTCGTCGAAGACGACGAAGGGCGCGTTGCCCCCGAGTTCCATCGAGGTGCGCAACACCTGCTGGGAGGCCTGCGTCAGCAGCGTCGACCCCACCGGCGTCGACCCCGTGAAGCTGAGCTTCCGGAGGCGCGGGTCACGGATCAGGGGCTCGCACACGTCGTTCGCCGACAGGGTCGTCACGACGTTCACCACCCCGTCGGGAACACCCGCCTCGGCGAGCAGGGCGGCGAAGGCGAGCGTGGTGAGCGGGGTCAGCTCGGCCGGCTTGACGACCACCGTGCAGCCGGCGGCGAGGGCGGGCGCGATCTTGCGGGTCGCCATGGCGAGGGGGAAGTTCCAGGGGGTGATCAGCAGGCATGGGCCCACCGGGCGGTGCAGCACCGTCGTCCGGCCGGTGCCCTCGGGGTTGGTGCCGTAGCGACCCGAGACGCGCACGGCCTCTTCGGAGAACCAGCGGAGGAACTCGCCGCCGTAGGTGACCTCGCCGAGCGACTCGTCCAGCGGCTTGCCCATCTCGAGCGTCATCAGGAGGGCGAAGTCGTCGCGCCGCTGCATCAGCAGGTCGAAGGCGCGACGCAACACCTCGCTGCGGTGGCGGGGGGACGTGGCCGCCCAGTCCTCTTGCGCGGCGACCGCGGCGTCGAGGGCCCGCAGGCCGTCGGCGGGAGTGGCGTCGGCCACCGCGACCAGGACCTCGCCCGTGGCCGGGTCGACGACGTCGATCGTCTCGCCGGAGGACGACGGGCCCCACGAGCCCCCCACGAAGAGGCCGGTGGGCACGGCCTCGACCACGCGACGACGCTCGGCGGCCGTCACGACCGGGCGGCTCACGCCGGGACCCCGGTCGAGCCGTCGACGACGTCGGACGACGGGACCGTGCGCACGCCGGCCGCGCGCAGCTCGGCCAGGGCGGCCTCGCTCGGAGCCGGGGCCACACCCGCCACGAGGTCGGTCAGCACCGTGACCCCGAGCCCGGCGGTGACCGCGTCGAGGGCCGAGGCCCGGACGCAGTGGTCGGTCGCCAGACCGACGACGTCGACCTCGACGACCCCCGTCGCGGCGAGGACGTCGGCGAACGGTCGCCCGTCGGGGACGAACCCGTCGAAGAGCGAATAGGCCGGTCGACCGTCGCCCTTGAGCACGTGGACGTCGACGAACGCGGTGTCGAGGTCGGGATGGTAGTCGGCACCGGTCGACCCCTGCACGCAGTGGACCGGCCACGAGTCGACGAAGTCGGGCTCGGGGCTGAAGTGGCCGCCGTTGTCGCCGTCGGCCGCGTGCCAGTCGCGGCTGGCGACGACGAGGTCGTACCGGTCGCGATGGGCGCGGAGGTGGTCGGTGACCGCCTGCGCGACGTGGGCGCCGCCGGTGACCCCGAGCGCGCCTCCTTCGGTGAAGTCGTTCTGGACGTCGATGACGAAGAGTGCTCTGGTCATGCCACCATTCTCGCGCGCCGCACCGACAGCGGCACGCCTCAGCCGTTGGCCAGGTTGTCGCCGCAGTTGTAGACGGCCGTCGTCAGGGTGTCGAGGGCGGCCCGCGCGTCGTCCTGCACGGAGCCGATCGCGTAGAAGGCGAAGGTGAGCTTCGTGCCGTCCGCCGCGTCCACCGTGCCGGCCAGGGTGTAGGCCGTGTCGATCCAGCCGGTCTTGGCGTGCACGGCACCACGGGCCACGGCGTTCGCGCCCGTGAACCGGGAGGCGAGCGTGCCCGTCTTGCCCGACACCGGCAGCGCGTCGTAGACGACGCCGAGGCCGTGCTCGCGGTTCAGGACCTGGATCATCAGGCGCGCGACGAAGGTCGAGGGCACGGCGTCGTTCTCGCTCAGGCCGGACCCGTCGATGATCGTGAGCGAGGACGTGTCGAGACCATAGGTCGACGAGAGCACGGACTGGTAGAGGGCGGTGAGCGACGCGGCCGACCCGTCGGCACCGGACGCCTTCGACGAGACGCGAGCGAGCATCTCGGCGAGGGTGTTGTCGGAGGTCGGCAGCAGCTGCGAGATCAGGCGGCTGACCGGCTGAGACGACACCTGGGCGATCACGGTGCCGCTCGTGGCGGCGCCCTGGGTCATGGTGGCGGATTCGGCGCCGACGACGCCCGCGGCGACGAGCGCGGAGCGGAAGGCGTCGCCGGCACGGGCGACGGGGTCGGTGCTGCGCGGACTCGTCTGGGCCGCAGGGTTCGCCCGGTCGCCGTCGACCATGAGCGCGGTGACCTCGGAGTGGTACCCGATGGTCTGCTCGGTGCGCTTCCAGGACGGGTCCCACTTGTCGGAGGGGTTCCAGAAGGTGGCGTCGAGCGTGATCTGCGTGAGGGGCTGCTCGCCGAGCGACGCCTTCACCTGGGTCGCGAGGTCGGCCACCGTGGGGGCCCCGGCGTACACGCTCGAGCCGGTGGCGCTGAGCGTGGCGTCACCGCCGCCGACCAGGGACACGGCGCCCGTCCCGGCGTCGCCGGTCACCCGGGTGGTGAGACGCGCGTCGGGCCCGAGGACCGACAGGGCGACCGCGCTCGTCAGGGTCTTCAACACGCTGCCCGTGCGGGCCGGGGTCGAGCCGTTGCGGTCGAAGAGGACCTCGCCCGTGGCGGCGTTGACCACGCTGCCCTCGAACTGGGCGAGACGGGCGTCCGACGCAGCCCCGGTGACCGAGCAGGTCCGGAGGCGCGTGGCACCCGGGATGTCGGCGGGAACCGACCGGGCGGGGTCGACCGAGGGGGTCGGGGTCGGGGTGACCGTGACCGCCGGCTCGGGGCTCGACGCGGTGGCCCGTGCCGTCCCGGCGTCGGGCGCGGTGGCGGCCCCGGCGGCCACGGCGCCGCCGCCGAGCAACGCGAAGGCGAGGACGCCCGCCGTCACGACGACCCCTCGCGGACGCGAGGAGACCCAACGCCGCACCGAGGCGCCCGGCCCCGCGGACCGGACCGCGTCGCCGGAGCCGACGCCGTCGCCCCCCGTGGTCGACTCGGGACGGTCGTGACGTGGCTCACCCTGATCGCTCATCGAGGACATCATACGGAGCCTCGTGCCCACGTCATCCCTCGGAGGGGTACCGCACGCCGATCTGTCGGCGGACCTCGTCCATGGTGCGCATGACGCCGACGACGCCTGCGGCTGTCAGCAGCGGACTCTCTCGCTCGCCCGCCGCCACGACCCGTTCGAGTTCGAGCGCCTGGTGGTGCATGCCCCTCAGCCCGCTCTCGTCGGCCTCGTAGCGTTCGACCACGGCGTCGTCCTGATCCCGCACCGTGAAGCCTCCGGGCGCGTAGAACGTGTCGTCGACGTCGATGCGACCGGCGGTGCCGAGCAGCGTCGCGGTGTTGCGGCCCGAGGTATCGAGGGCGGCGTACAGCTGGGCCGTCGCACCCGACTCGTGACCGAGCTGGATCGCGACGCGGGCGTCCACGCCCTGGTCGCTCAGCGTGGCGGCTGCCGAGACCGTCGAGGGCGCCCCGAGCAGGTCGTCCGCGAACGACACCGGGTACACCCCGAGGTCGAGCAGGGCCCCGCCGCCGAGGGCCGGGTCGTTGATGCGGTGGTGGGGATCGGTGGGCAGTGACTGGACGTGCACGGCCGTCAGGAGGCGCACCTCGCCGATGACCCCGGAGCGCACGACCTCGCGCAGTCGCGCGCTCTGCGGCGTGTACCGCGTCCACATCGCCTCGAGGACGACCACGCCGGCCTCGCGAGCGGCCGCGTGGACCCGCTCGGCCTCGATGGCGTTCACGGTGAAGGCCTTCTCGACGAGGACGTGCTTGCCGGCAGCGATGGCCAGCAGGGCGTTCTCGGCGTGGAACGGGTGCGGGGTGGCGACGTAGACCACGTCGACCTCGGGGTCGGCGACCAGGTCGTCGTAGCTGCCGTGAGCCCCCGGGACCCCGGCACGGTCGGCGAACTCGCGTGCCTTGGCCAGGTCTCGCGACCCGACGGCGGAGACGGTCGACCCCGCCCCCTGCAGGTCGGACGTGAAGGTGGCGGCGATGCCGCCGGCGCCGAGGATTCCCCATCGAAGTGTCATGCGGACTGTCTACCAGTCACCGCCGACGGGGAGGCCCGCGAGGGTCGAGGCGCCGTCCCGCGGTTCGTTCAGCAGGCGTACCAGCGACTGGCCGAACGGACGAAGTCCGGGCTGTCGTCCGGTGCTCCCCCGTGCACGGCGGCGAACCCGACACAGGCGTGCGCGAGGTCTCCGCGGAAGTCCGGTCGGTAGACGGCGTCGCGGTGCGGGGCCGAGGCCCACCACTTGGCGGCGGCGACGTCGCCCGTGGTCGACGTGCCGCCCGCGAGGTTGCCGTCGCAGCCGACCGGGGGCACCCCGTCGCTGCGGACCACCTCGCCCTTGTGCCCCCAAGCGCTCAACGGATCGGGGCTCGGGTCGCCGGCGACCCAGAAGAGGTACTGCTCGAGGCACGCGTCGTACCGCACGTTCGCGGCCGGCAGCAGCCCGAGGCACGCCGCCTGTCGCCGCTCGTCGTACGCCGTCCGGAACGCGTCGAGGTCGGCGGCGGTCGTGCCCGTGGCGCCGCTCGCCGCGTCGGGGGCACCCGTCGCGCCGCTCCCGGCATCGGCGCCGGGCTGCGCGGGCGAGGGGACGGAGGCGCCGGTGGCGTCGTCGACGCACCCCGCGCCTCCTGCGTCCTCGGCCGTGGGGCCCGCCTCGGGTCCGGCGTCGCCGCTCGCGAGGACCACCGTCGTCGGTCCGTCGGCCACGCCGGCCGTCGCGAGAGCCGAGGAGTCGCCTCCGGCCCAGACGACCAGGAGGATGCCCGCCAGGACGGCGGCGAGCAGCGCGGTGCAGATCACTCGGAGGGGCATGCGGGCCACCTCCTTCCGGGATCAGGTGGTCGTCGCAGATCGACCGTAGGGCGACGGGACGACGCCCGGGGGCCGTTCGGGGTACAAGTCGACGACGCCCTCACCACTATTGGGGGCGGAGGGACCGGGACCGGGGCCTCGAGACGGCACGCCCTCGGACGAGAACAGCCCCGGGTCGTGGTGACCCGGGGCTGTGGTGGAGCCGCTTATCAGAATCGAACTGATGACCTTCTCATTACGAGTGAGACGCTCTACCGACTGAGCTAAAGCGGCGGGGCCGACCTCGGCCGGTTGCCCGTGCCTCGCGGCACGATTAGATACTGTACAGGATCAGCGGACCTCACGCGTCACGAGGCGACCGAGCTCGACGAAGCTGGCCTCCATGCGGGCGCGCAGGCTGTACCGCATGTCGCTGAGGTGGTCCACGTCGTCGTCGTCGATCCACTCGGCCCAGGCATGGCGGAGGGTGGCGATGCTGACGAGCGACACCAGGTGCGCGCGGCTGAGCAACGAGGCGTCGACGGCGTCGTCCGCCACCCCCTCGTCGGCCGCCATGCGTTGCGCGACGACGGTCGTCAGTCGCTCCTCGAAGACGCGCGTCGACGCGATGCGACGGGCCAGCAGGTCGGGGTGCGCCCGCAGCACCCGTCGGCGCAGGACGACCAGCTCGCGATCGACCGTGGCCGACTCGACGGCGTGCGTCAGCAGCTGGATCAGGCTCGACAGCACGGGCTCGTCGCGTTGGGCCACGAACCGCTCGAGGTCTCGACCGTCCGGCAGCGCGGGCGGATCACCGACGACGGCTTCTTCCTTGGAGGGGAAGTAGTTGAAGAAGGTCCGCGGCGAGACGTCGGCCCGGCGGCTGACCATGTCGACCGTCACCGCGTCGAGCCCGTGTTCGACGATGAGGTCGAGGACGGCGACCTGGATCGCTCGTCGGGTGGCCAGACGTTTGCGCTCGCGCAGACCAGGGGCGGCGTTCGGGTCGCTCATCAGGCCATCATCGCTCATGCCGCCGGGGAAAGGGGTGGACGCCCCCCGCCGATCCGGCGCTCGCGCCGGTGCCGCCGGGCCGGTGTCGCCGTGGCGGTCAGCGGGTGGCGTGACGACTGACGACCACCAGCATGGCTTCGAGCGCCATGGCCGGCGACACGTTGGCCTCGATGCGGCGGCGGGCCAGGGCGATCGCGTCGAGGACGGCCAGGGTCGCGGCCGGGGTGGAAGCGGTCGCCGCGGCGTCGAGCTGTGCCCGGATGGCCTCGTTGATGGGCTGCTCGTCGACGCCCAGCTGCAGCAGCAGGACGTCGCGGTACAGCGAGAGGAGGTCGACCATGATGCGATCGATCCCGTCGCGGAGGCTCCGGGTCGCGCGGCGTTTCTGGTCGTCCTCGAGGGCGCGCAGCTGGCTCCGCAACGCCGGAGGCACGGTGCCGCCGGGCTCGACGCCCAGGGAGCGCAGCGCGCTCGCCCGTTCTTCGGCGTCACGCTCTTCCGTGATCGCCTTGGCGTCGTCGCCCGCCACCGCGAGCAGGGTCGCCGCCGCGATGACGGCGTCCGAGACGCTGCGGATGCCCAGGGCGGTCTCGAGGGTCTGACGACGTCGCGACCTCGCCGAGGAGTCGAGCGCCAGGCGCCGCGCCATGCCGATGTGGCTCTGGGCCTCCCGGGCCGCCACGAGGGCGATCTCCGACTCCACCCCGTCGCGGTCCTCGAGGAGCGCGGCGACGTCGGCCACGGCGGGCATGCGGAGGCGCACGCTGCGGACGCGGGAGCGGATCGTCGGGATGAGGTCGGCCTCACTCGGGGCGCACAGCAGCCAGACCGTCCGGGGTGGCGGCTCTTCGAGCGCCTTGAGCAGGAGGTTCGAGGTGCGCTCGGTCATGCGGTCGGCGTCCTCGATGACGACCACCCGGTAGCGACCCACCGACGGCGAGAACTGGCTCGCCGCGACCAGGGACCGGACCTCGTCGATCGTGATGATGATGCGTTCCGTGCTGAGGACCGCGAGGTCGGGATGCGACCTCGCGGCGACCTGCCGGAGGGTCGCCTCCTCGTCGGCCGGCTCTCGTGAGAGCAACGCGGCCGCGAAGGCGTAGGCGAGGTTGGAGCGACCCGAGCCGGGCGGGCCGGTGATGAGCCACGAATGGGTCATCGAGGCGTTGCCGGGCTGGGTGGAAGCCGCCGCTGTCAACGCCTCGATGGCGTCGGGCTGACCCGTGAGGTGTTCCCAGAGGGGCATGGTCAGCGTGCGCCCTCGACTCGAGGGCCTACCCCGCCAGTCACTCGGCCGCCGGGGCCTTCGGGGCCGGCGTCTTCGCAGCCGGCGCCTTCTTCGCCGCGGTGGTCGTCTTGGCGGTGGCCGTCTTCGCGGTGGTGGCCTTCTTGGCCGGCGCCTTGGCCGTGGCGGCCTTCTTGGCGGGTGCCTTCTTGGCCGGAGCCTTCTTGGCGGCCGCCTTGGGTTTGGCCGGACCCTTGGCCCGCTTGTCGGCGAGCAGCTGGACGGCGCGGTCGAAGTCGACCTCTTCCACCGTCTCGCCCCGCGGGATGGTCGCGTTCGTCTCGCCGTCGGTGACGTACGGGCCGAACCGGCCGTCCTTCACCTTGATGGGCTTGCCGCTCACCGGATCGGCCTCGAACTCCTTCAGGGAGCTGCTGGCCTTGCGGGCACCGTACTTCGGCTGGGCGTAGAGCTCGAGCGCCCCGGGCAGGTCGATCTCGAAGATCTGGTCCTCGCTGGTCAACGACCGGGTGTCGGTGCCCTTCTTGAGGTAGGGGCCGTAGCGCCCGTTCTGCGCCTGGATCTCGTCGCCGCTCTCGGGGTCGGTGCCGACGGTCCGGGGCAGGTCGAGCAGCCGCAGCGCCGTGTCGAGGTCGACCGTGTCGACGCCCATGCTCTTGAAGAGCGACGCCGTGCGTTCTTTCGGAGCGGCGGCCTTCTTGGCGGGGGCCTTCTTCGCCGGAGCCTTCTTCGCCCCGGTCGTGGTCGCGGCGGCGGACGACGACTCGGTCACCTCGCCCGTCGCCGGGTCGGCCGTGATCTCGTCGGTCGCCGACTCGGGGGCCCGCTCGGTCACGTACGGGCCGAAGCGGCCGTCCTTCGCGATGACCTCCTTGCCCGTCTCGGGGTTCAGACCCAGCACGCGGTCGCCGACGACGGGAGCGTCGATGAGCTCGCGGGCCTTCTCGGCCGTCAACTCGTCGGGGGCGAGGTCCTCGGGAACGTTGACCCGACGGGGCGTCTCGGGGTCGTCGCCCGGCGCCTCGAGGTAGGGGCCGTAGCGACCGATGCGCAGGGTCACGCCGTCGGCGAGCACGATGGAGTTGATGTCGCGCGCGTCGATCTCGCCCAGGTTGTCGATGACCTTGCGGAGACCACGGTGCGACTCGTTGCCGAAGTAGAAGCCGTTCAACCAGTCCACGCGGTCGGCGTCACCACCGGCGATGAGGTCGAGGTCGTCCTCCATGCTGGCCGTGAAGTCGTACTCGACCAGGTCGGCGAAGTAGTCCTCGAGCAGACGGACCACCGAGAAGGCGATCCAGTTCGGGACGAGGGCCGTTCCGCGAGGGGTGACGTAGCCACGGTCGACGATGGTCGACATGATGGCGGCGTAGGTCGAGGGGCGTCCGATGCCGAGCTCTTCCAGGGTCTTGACGAGGCTCGCCTCGGTGTAGCGCGGCGGTGCCGACGTGTCGTGGCCCTTCGCCTCGACCTCGTCGAGGCCGAGCGCCTGACCGGCGGTCAGCGGGGGCAGCTTGGCCTCGGCCGGCTCGGCTGCTCCGTGACGGTCCTCGTCACGCCCCTCTTCGTAGGCGTTGAGGAACCCGCGGAAGGTGATCACCGTGCCGGACGCGGCGAACTCGGCGAGCGTCCCGGCGGCGGCGCGAGGCGCGATGCCCTCGACGAGTCCCGAGGTCGTCGCCGAGACGACGACCGAGGCGGTCGAGCCCTTGGCGTCCGCCATCTGCGAGGCGACCGTGCGCTTCCAGATGAGGTCGTAGAGCTTCCAGTCGTTGCCCCGCAGGACGTTCTGCATCTCGGACGGCGTCTTGAAGGTGTCGCCCGACGGACGGATGGCCTCGTGCGCCTCCTGGGCGTTCTTGCTCTTGCCTGTGTACAGCCGGGGCTTGTCGGGGACGGTGTCGGACCCGTAGAGCTTGGCCGCCTGGCTGCGCGCCGCACCGATCGCCTGCTGCGACAGCGCCGGCGAGTCGGTGCGCATGTAGGTGATGTGGCCGTTCTCGTAGAGCGACTGCGCGACGCTCATGGTCTGTCGGGCCGAGAAGCGCAGCTTGCGCGCTGCCTCCTGTTGGAGGGTCGACGTCGTGAAGGGAGCCGCCGGTCGGCGGGTGTAGGGCTTCGAGTCCACCGAGCCGACGACGATCTCGACGTCCGACGAACCCAGCGCCTCGGCGAGCGCCCGCGACGCCGCCTCGTCGAGCGCGACGGCATCGTTCTTCAAGCGGCCCCGGTCGTCGAAGTCGCGCCCCGCGGCCACGCGTCCTCCGTTGACGCGGACGAGGCGTGACCCGAAGGCGACCTTCGACTCCCCCTCGGCCGCGACGGGCTCGAAGGTCGCGGTGAGGTCCCAGTAGGAGGCGGAGACGAAGGCGAGGCGTTCACGCTCGCGGTCGACGACGAGACGGGTCGCCGCCGACTGCACGCGCCCGGCCGAGAGACCGGGGCCGACCTTGCGCCACAGCACGGGCGAGACCTCGTAGCCGTAGAGGCGGTCGAGGATGCGACGGGTCTCTTGCGCATCGACCAGGGCGGTGTCGAGGTCGCGGGTGTTCTCCTGCGCCTTCTGGATGGCGTCCTTCGTGATCTCGTGGAACACCATGCGCTTGACCGGCACCTTGGGCTTGAGCTCTTGCAGGAGGTGCCACGCGATGGCCTCGCCCTCGCGGTCCTCGTCTGTCGCGAGGTAGAGCTCGTCGGCGTTCTTCAGCGCGCGCTTGAGGTCGGAGACCGTCTTCTTCTTGGCGTCGGAGACGACGTAATAGGGCTCGAAGCCGTTCTCGACGTCGACGGAGAACTTGCCCATCGACCCCTTCTTCAGCTCGGCCGGGAGGTTCTTGGGCTCGACGAGGTCGCGGATGTGACCGACGGAGGCCAGCACCTCGTATCCGTCGCCGAGGTACTGCCCGATCGTCTTGGCCTTGGCGGGCGACTCGACGATGACCAGTTTCTTCGTGCCTGGCACGGGACTCCTTGGGTGGTGGTGCGGCGACCCGGTCCGACGGACCGGGCGAGGGGCTGCAGGGCGAGGACGGGGTGCTCGATCGCTCCCACCGACCCCGAGGAACGTCGGGAGCCGTGCAGCCGACAGCCACACCATACACACCCGACGCCCGGGCCCCCTTCACGGGCCGCCGCCCCGGGACGGGGCCGTCGCGGGCGGCGGACCGGCGGTCGCCCGGGCCCCGACGTCGAGGGGACCGAAGGTCGTCGAGACCTCCACCGTGACCTCCGCACCCGCGACGACGCAGGCCGAGAGAGAGACGCCGTTCGCCTCGGCGGTCGCGGCGGCGCGGTCGCAGGCGGCACCGACGACGGCCCCCGACAGGGCGTCGGCTGCGGCGAGCGCCGACGCGTCGGCCGCCCCGGCCGTGCGCGAGCGGACCGCGAGGGCCGAGTGCGATCCGACGAGAGCGACGGCGAGGACGGTGATCGTCACGAGCCCGCCGGCCGCCAGCACGCTCGAGCTGCCGCGGTCGCTCCCGAGGAGCTGGCGGACGGTCATCCCCCGGCCCGCGGTGCGCAGCTGCGGGAGGCCAACGCGACCTCGCCGACGAGACCGAGCCGTACCTGCCGGCGGAGGTCGACGCAGACGAGGTCGGCGGTGACGGACTCGGACACCGCCGCGCCCGGCGCGAGCCGGGCGAGGGTCGAGCCCACCGAACCACGGTCGCCCCGGGCGGTCTGCCGGGCGACCACGGCGGCGGCGTCGGCGAGGCGGACCGACTGCGAGGTCACGCCCAGGCTCGCCGCGACGAACGAGACGACCAGGATCAGGGCGGGCATCGTCATCGCGAACTCGACCGTCGCGCTTCCCCTCTCGTCGTCCACTCGACGGAGGAGACGGACGAGGCGCGCACGGACCCCGGTCGTCACGGCGATCACCCGACCGACAGGGCGGACCGGACCAGGTCGGAGAGGATGCTCCGGACCTCGTCCGACCTCATGATCGTGACGAGCAGGCCGGCGAAGCCCACCGCGGCCATGATCACGATGGCGTACTCGGCCGTGGCGGCACCGTCGTCGGCCCGGGCGACGCGACGCGCGACCGAGGCGAGGCGGCCGAACGGGGCGAGGCGGCCGGCCGGGGAGGCACGGCGAGTTGGGGACGGAGGGCCTGACGTGGGGACGGCGGGCGACGTGGTCTCGGCAACGGTCATGATGTTCCTCTCGTGGGTGTCGGCACCTCATCGGTGTCGTTCCGAGCCTGGCGGCATTCCGCGGACGGCCTGCAGACGTCGCACCGTGCTGGGGACGACCGATCACCAGGAACCCGCTGTGGACGACACGAGCGAGACGACCAGCGGCACGACCCCGATGACCAGGAACGCCGGCAGGATGCACACGCCGAGCGGCAGCATCAGGGTGACGCCGAGGCGGCCCGCGGCGGCCTGGGCGGCCGTCCGGGCCTCCAGCCGCAGCTCGCGGGCCTCGGACCGCAGGAGCAACCCCGCCGGTGCCCCCGCACGACGGGACAGGTCGAGGACCGCCTCGCACCGACGCCGCTCGACCCGGTCGGCGGACTCGCCGACCGGGCCCGCGCCTCCTGGTGGCTCGGTGACCGCGGCCTCGATCCCGCACGAGACGATCGCCTCGTCGACGGTGGCGAGGCCCGCCGACCACGAGGCTCCCCCCGACAACGCCACGGCGAGGAGTTCGGGGCGCAGGCCCGGCACCCTCGACGACGGGAGGGCGCCGCGCACGAGTCGGGCGTTCCACCGACGGGCGACCATCACGAGTCCGCCGGCGACGCCGACGCACGCCCATCCGATCGGGGTGCCGACGAGTACCGCACCGGTGTCGAAGCCCAGCCCCAGGGAGAAGAGGAGACCCACCGGCGGGAGGGCGAGGACCACGTTCGCGGTCGCCCGTGGCCCGCTCAGGGCGACCTGGACGTCACGGCGCGCCTCGTCGGCCGCCCTGAGGGCCGACACGAGGGAGTGGAGGCAATCGGCCAACGGGGCCCCACTCGTCTCGGCCACGCGCCAGGCGCAGGCGACCTGCCTCCAGGTGCGGTCGTGCCCGTCGGGGTCCTGGGCGCCCTCGAAGGGTCGGGTGTCGAGCCGGGACACGAGGCTCGTCGACACCGCGACGCCGTCGCCGCCGTCGAGCGCGACCGCCTCGGCGAGCCGTCGGATCGCGCCCGGGGGTTCGACCGCGCCGACGTGGCCCCAGGCCCTCGCGGGCGCGACCCCTGCACCGATGAGGACGGCGAGGCGTTCGACCAGGACGGCGGCCGGCGTGAGTCGTGACCGCCGCGTCCTCCGGTGCCCGGGGCCCGGACCCCCGGGACGACGGCCCGGACCACCGGTCACCCCCGTGACCCCGTCCGCGCGACCAGGCGCCCCTCGGGCGTCACCGCGAGATGGCCGATCTCGGCGAGCCTCCGACGACCGTCGCGTCGCTCGAGGTGGAACACGGCGTCGATCGCGCTGACGGCCTGCCGGGCGAGTGCGTCCACCCCGAGCCCGGCGAGTGCTCCGAGCGCCTCGAGTCGTGAGGGGACGTCGTCCAGACCGTTGGCGTGGACCGTGCCCGCGCCTCCGTCGTGCCCGGTGTTCAGGGCCGAGAGCAGGTCGCGGATCTCCGGCCCGCGGACCTCGCCCACGACGAGACGGTCGGGTCGCATCCGCAGCGCCTCGCGGACGAGACGGGACAGGTCGACTCCACCCGCTCCCTCGAGATTGGGCTGCCGCGTCTCGAGCGCCACGACGTGTGGATGGCGTGGCCGCAACTCGGCGACGTCCTCGATGGTGACGATGCGGTCGGAGACGGGAGCCTCGGACAACAGTGCGGCGAGGAACGTGGTCTTGCCGGCCCCGCCCGACCCGCTGACCAGGACGTTGGCACGGCGCTCCACGCAGCCGGTCACCGCCTCGAGGGCCCCCGCGGGGAAGAACCCCCGACGATCGAGGTCGAGGAGCGACATCGACTCGACCCGGGGCACCCGGATCGAGATCGCCGTCCCCGCGACCGCCAGCGGAGGCAGGACGACGTGGACCCGGAGACCGTCGCCCAGGCGCACGTCGACGCACGGACTCGACTCGTCGACGTGGCGTCCCCCGAGCGAGACCAGGCGCACCGCGACCTGCCGAGCCGAGGCCTCGGAGAGATGGACGCTCGTCTCGGGCTCGGCCCCGTCGCCGCGATCGACCCAGACGCCCACGCCGCCGGTCACGAAGACGTCGGTGACGGCCGGATCGTCGAGGAGGCGCCCCAGGGGCCCGAATGCGGAACGCTCGGGTCGCGCGAGGCGCCCTTGTACCCCGAATCGAGCGTCTGTACCCCGGTCCATGCCGAGGGCCGGAACAGGAGGCAGGGTGAAGCGGGACGGAGGGTGACGGAGGGTGAGGGACGGGTGACCGGCGGTGTCGAGCTGAGGCGCGGAGGACATGGTCCCGACCGTAGGGAGCGCCCGGTCGGCACAGACAGATCGGTAGAGCACCGTGGGGACGGATCGTCGATGAACGCCCTTGGGGACGAGCCGTCCATCCACCCGGGCGACCGCCGGGTTAAAAGAGAGGGGCGGCACCGGTTGGGGGGAACCGGTGCCGCCACGTGCGCCGGGCGATTGGGGGGAATCAGCACGACGCACGTCGGAATTGAATCCGACTCGCCAAGTGTACCCCAGGTCGGCTCCGGAACACCACGTCGTCCGGCCGCCACGCACGCGCGGCCCGCCCTTGCCCGGTGGGACCTCCGGAGTAAGGTCGTCGGCGCGGCTCCGAGCCGCGGTTCACGCAACGACGCGAGAGGACTTGCGATGCTCGACGGCACCGACGACCGATCCACCGAAGGACGCACCTTCCCCCCGCCTGCCGACTTCGCCCGGACGGCCGTCGCCGGCTCGGACCTCGCCGGACGAGCCGCAGCCGACCGCCTCGCCTTCTGGGGCGAGCAGGCCCGCGAGCGGCTCACGTGGGACCGGGTCCCGACCGAGACGCTCGACTGGTCGGACGCGCCCTTCGCCCGGTGGTTCGCCGACGGAACGCTGAACGTCGCCTACAACTGCCTCGATCGTCACGTCGAGGCAGGGCACGGGGATCGCGTCGCGCTGCACTGGGAGGGCGAGCCCGGTGACGCCCGCTCGGTGACCTACGCCGAGCTCACCGACGAGGTCAAGCGCGCGGCGAACCTGCTGCTGTCACTCGGCGTGCAGGCGGGCGACCGCGTCGTCGTCTACCTCCCGCAGATCCCGGAGGCCGTGGTGACCATGCTCGCCGTGGCCCGGATCGGAGCGGTCCACTCGGTCGTCTTCGGCGGCTTCAGCGCCGAGAGCCTGCGCGCGCGCATCGACGACGCCGGTGCTCGCCTGGTCATCACGGCGGACGGAGGCTGGCGCAAGGGAGCGGTCTCCCCGCTCAAGGCCGCCGTGGACGAGGCCCTGGCGGTGGACGGCGACTCGACGGTCGAGCACGTCCTCGTCGTCCGACGAGGCGGCAACGACGTCGACTGGACCGACGGACGCGACGTCTGGTGGCACGACGCGATCGAGACCGTGGACGCCGAACACGTCGCCGAACCGTTCGAGGCCGAGCACCCGCTCTTCATCCTGTACACGAGCGGCACGACCGGGAAGCCCAAGGGCATCCTGCACACCTCCGGGGGCTACCTCACGCAGGTCGCCTACAGCCACTCCGTCGTCTTCGACCTGCACCCCGAGACCGACGTCTACTGGTGCACGGCGGACGTCGGGTGGATCACCGGACACAGCTACGTCGTCTACGGCCCGCTCGCCAACGGTGCGACGCAGGTGCTCTACGAGGGCACCCCCGACTTCCCCGCACCGGGCCGCTGGTGGGACCTCGTCGAGAAGTACGGGGTGACGATCTTCTACACCGCCCCCACGGCCATCCGGGGCTTCATGAAGTCCGGGAGGGAGATCCCGGCGGCCCGCGACCTGACGTCCCTGCGCCTCCTGGGGTCGGTCGGCGAGCCCATCAACCCGGAGGCCTGGCTGTGGTTCCGCGAGGTGATCGGCGCCGGCCGGACGCCCATCGTCGACACGTGGTGGCAGACCGAGACGGGTGCGCAGATGATCTCGGCGCTGCCGGGTGTCACCACCACCAAGCCCGGGTCGGCCCAGACCCCCCTGCCGGGGATCTCGGTCGACGTGGTGGACGACCACGGCACCCCGGTGGCGAACGGCGAGAGCGGCCTCCTGGTCGTGTCCGAGCCGTGGCCGTCGATGCTGCGAGGCATCTGGGGTGACCCGGACCGCTACGTCGAGACGTACTGGAGCCGCTTCGGCGACCGCTACTTCGCCGGCGACGGTGCCCGCCGCGACGAGGACGGCGACATCTGGCTGCTCGGCCGGGTCGACGACGTGATGAACGTCTCGGGTCACCGTCTGTCGACCGCCGAGATCGAGTCGGCCCTCGTGTCGCACCCCATCGTCGCCGAGTCGGCGGTCGTCGGTGCCGCCGACGAGACCACCGGTCAGGCGGTGGTCGCGTTCGTCATCCTGCGGAACAAGGCGAGGACGACGCAGACCCCCGAGGAGGCGGTGGCCACCCTGCGCGCGCACGTCGCCCACCAGATCGGCGCGATCGCGCGACCGCGCACCGTGGTGCTCGTCGACGAGCTGCCGAAGACGCGCTCGGGCAAGATCATGCGTCGCCTGCTGAGGGACGTGGCGGAGGGCCGCGAGGTCGGCGACACGACCACGCTGGCGGACACGTCAGTCATGTCGGTGATCACCGCCGAGATGCGCTGACCCCGGCGTGACGACGGCCCCTCCTCGTCGCGAGGAGGGGCCGTCGTCACGACCGGACGAGGAGGCGCGTCAGCGGACCTCGAGGACGAGTTCGACCTCGACGGGCGAGTCGAGCGGCAGCACGGCGACCCCGACGGCGCTCCGGGCGTGACGCCCGGCCTCGCCGAAGATCTGCCCGAGGAGGTCGGACGCGCCGTTGATCACCCCGGGCTGGCCGGAGAAGTCGGGATCGGAGGCGACGAAACCGGTCAGCTTGACGACGCGGACGACGTCGTCGAGCGAGTCGAGCACCGTCGCCGCGGCGGCCAGGGCGTTCAGCACGCAGGTCGCGGCCAGCACCTGCGCCTCGGCGGGCTCGACCAGCCCGTGACCGTCACCCACCTTGCCCGTGGTCGGCAGCTGACCGTCGACGAACGGCAGCTGCCCCGCGGTGTAGACGAGCGACCCCGTGCGGAGGGCCGGGACGTACGAGCCCGCGGGTGCCGCGACGGGAGGGAGGACGAGACCGAGCTCGGCCAGTCGCTCGTCGACCGTCGTCATCAGGCGTCCTGCCGGGGGCGCTTCAGCCACGCGACGGGACCGCCCTCGGGCCCCTGGGTCACCTGGACGAGTTCCCATCCGTCGGAGCCCCAGTTGTTGAGGATCGCCGTGCTGTTGTGCACCAGCAGGGGCGTCGTCGTGTACTCCCAAAGGACCATTTCGGCTTCCGTTCAGCTTGAAAATCGGCGATGTCGCTTACCCTGATCCTATGTCTGCCCAAAAATCGAAGCCCACGTCCGCCATCGGGGCACTCTTCGGATTCGTCGGCTTCAGCGTCCTGGCCGGCCTCCTGGTGACCATCGGCGTGACGCCGGCCATCGCGGTCGCCGGCATGACGGCCTCGAGTTCGATCGGCGTCTTCGAGTCGATCCCCGAGTACATCGAGATCGGCAAGCTGCAGCAGCGCAACACGCTGTACGCGACCCAGGGCGGGCAGCAGGTCCCCTTCGCGACCCTCTACAGCGAGAACCGCGTCGAACTCTCGTGGGACGAGGTCAGCCCGAACCTCAAGACCGCCGTCGTCGCCGGCGAGGACCGTCGCTTCTACGAGCACGGCGGCGTCGACGTCACCTCCCTCGTGCGCGCGGCCGTGGGCTCCGCGGGCGCCGGCGAGCTGGGTGCCAGCGGTGGTGGCTCGACCCTGACGATGCAGCTCGTCCGCAACATCCGCATCGCGCAGTCGCAGCAGCTGCCGACGGCGGACGAACGCGACGCCGCCTACAAGGAGGCGACCACCACGACCCTCGACCGCAAGCTGGAAGAGATGAAGTTCGCGATCGGGCTCGAGAAGAAGTACAGCAAGGACGACATCCTGCTGGCCTACCTCAACATCGCGTACTTCGGCGACCAGACCTACGGCGTACAGGCCGCCGCCCAGCACTACTACAACAAGAGCGCGGCCGAGCTGACGGTCCCCGAGGCCGCGAGCCTCATCGCGATCGTCCAGTACCCGGACTCGCGCAACATGTCGACGCCCGAGAAATACCCGGCCAACAAGGCGCGTCGCGACGTCATCATCAAGTCGATGCTCGCCGAGAAGGACATCGACCAGGCGACGGCGGACGCCTCGCTGGCCACGCCCGTCGAGAGCTACGTCGTCCTCACGGCGCCGTCACAGGGCTGCGGCGCGGTCACGGTCCCCTCGGCCGCCTACTTCTGCGACTACGTGAAGAAGAGCATCAAGGACCTCGCCGTCCTGGGCTCCACCCCCGAAGAGCGCCAGGCGAACTGGAACACCGGCGGTTACGACGTCTACACGACGCTGAACCTCGACCTCAACGAGAACGCCAAGGCGCAGGTCGACAAGTACGCTCCCGCCAGTGAGGCCAACTTCCAACTGGGCAGCGTGGTCGACAGCGTCGAGGCCGGCACCGGCCGGGTCGTCGTGATGGCGCAGAACACCACGTTCTCCGAGACGTCGAGCCCCGACCGTACGCTCACCTCGGTCAACTACAGCACCGACCGGGACTACGGCGGATCGATCGGCTTCCAGCCCGGTTCGACCTACAAGCCCTTCACCCTCATCGACTGGCTCGAGCAGGGGCACGGCATCTACGAGAGCGTCAACGCCAAGCCACGGACGTTCAACATGACCATCGACGGCAGCCGGGGCAACAAGTACACCCCCAAGAACGACGCGGGCGAGCAGCCCGGCCAGATGAGCGTCGCGGACGCGACGGCCAAGTCGATGAACACGGCCTACGCGGCCATGGCCGAGAAGCTCGACATCGCCGACATCAACGGCGTCGCGAAGAAGCTCGGCGTTCACCGTGCCGACGGGGGCGAGATGCACGACTTCGCGTCGTCGATCCTCGGCACCGCCGACGAGATCGCGCCGCTGACCATGGCGACCGCGTACGCCGGGATCGCCGCGGGCGGCGTCTACTGCTCGCCGATCATCGTGGACAACATCAAGGACGACAAGGGTGTCGACCTCGGCGGCCAGCCGCAGTCGTGCAGCCAGGTCGTCGACCCCCAGGTCGCCGCGGCCGCCGCGGTGGCCATGCAGGGCCTCTGGCGGAACGGCACCGGCGTCGGCGGCCTCCCGGCCGACGGCTACCCCGAGATCGGCAAGACCGGCACCACCGACCTCAAGGACCAGATCTGGATCATCGGCGCGACGTCGAAGATCGCCACGGCCGTGTGGCAGGGCGTCGCGGACGGCCCCAAGAAGAGCCTCCGCAGCTACAACTCCCCCAACCTGGCCGGGTCGAGGAGCTACGCGACCGAGCGCGTGCAGTACTTCAAGGCCGTCCAGAGCGTGAACAACACCGTGTACCCGGGAGGCGCCTTCGGTGAGGCTTCGGGCGCCGTGCTCCGCGGCTCGGGCGTCGCCGTGCCCGACATGGCCGGCACGACCCCGTCGGCGGCCCAGGCGCTGCTGAGGGGCGTCTCCCTGGCCTACGCGGACGGTGGCACCCAGCCGTCGGCCCTGCCCGCCGGGCAGGTCATCGGCTCGGACCCCGCCGTCGGCAGCGTCGTGTCGAAGGGCACGACCGTGAAGGTCTTCACCAGCGACGGCAGCGGCGCGGCCGCGGTCCCGGACGTGACCCGGCAGAAGGTGGGCGACGCGGTCAAGTCGATCGGCGGAGCCGGGTTCGACGCGTCCAAGGTGTCCATCGCGGGGTTCACGCCCGGAGACGGGAAGAACGCCTGCCAGGTCGCCTCGACGAATCCTGCCGCCAACACGTCCGTCGCGAAGGACTCGGCCATCGGGCTGACCGTCTACGGCGACAAGGACGGCAACGACCCGGGCAACTGCGCGTGAGCCCACGGAGCACCGGCGGGCCGAGCGCCCTCCAGACGACGGCCGTGACCGCAGCAGCGGGCGCGGCCGTCGGCCTCGGGGCGCTGGCCTGGGGCGTGTTCGTCGAACGCAACCGGTTCACCGTGCGGCACGAGGTGTTGCCCGTCCTCGAGCCCGGCTCCCGGACGCTGACGATCCTGCACCTGTCCGACCTGCACCTGGCACCCTGGCAGGCCGAGAAGCAGGAATGGATCCGCGGCCTCGCCGTGCTCGAACCCGACCTCATCGTCAACACCGGCGACAACATAGGCCACGAAGACGCCCACACCGCACTCGAGTACGCGCTCGAGCCCTTCCGGGGCGTCCCCGGGGTCTTCGTCAACGGCTCCAACGACTACTACGGACCCTCCCCCAAGAACCCCCTGGCCTACTTCGGCGGACCGAGCAAGGCCCACCGCACGCCCGTCGACCTCGACGTCGACCGGATGCAATCGTTCTTCACCGACCAGCTCGGCTGGCTCGACCTGAACAACAGGGCCCGTGCTCTCGAGATGCGAGGCTCGCGACTCGAACTCTTCGGGGTCAACGACGCCCACCGCGGCTGGGACCGTCTCGACCGCATCCCCGGCGCCCTCGACGACCTCCGCGAGAACGTGGGCTGGCAGGACGACCACGGTGGACCCGAGCCCATCAGCATCGGCGTCACCCACGCGCCGTACCAACGGGTGCTCAACTCGTTCGTCAACAACGGCGCCGACGTCATCTTCGGTGGTCACACCCACGGCGGACAGGTCCAGGTGCCCGGCTACGGTGCCCTCGTCACCAACTGCGACCTGCCGCGCAGCAAGGTCAGCGGTCTGACGACCTGGAGCCATGCCCGCAAGACCGCACACCTCGAGATCTCGGCCGGTCTGGGCACCTCGATCTACGCCCCCGTGCGGTTCTCGTGCCGCCCCGAAGCCGTGATCGTGACCCTGACGGCCTGAGCATCACCGGAGTGACACGAGCAGGCCCGAACATGGGCTATTCTTGTCAGGTTGCTTCACGTGAGAACGCGAAGACATCGGGGTGTGGCGCAGCTTGGTAGCGCGCCTCGTTCGGGACGAGGAGGTCGTGGGTTCGAATCCCGCTACCCCGACCACAACGAATGGCTCCACCTTCGGGTGGAGCCATTTGTTTTTCTGTGCTCGTTGGTTCGCCCTGCGGGCGACACGAATCGGCTCCACCTTCGGGGAGGGCCGGTTTCTTCTCGTGTTCGCCGGTTCGCCCTCGGGCGACACGGGTCAGGCGAGGCGGCCGCCGGACTCGGCGAGATAGCAGGCACCGCAGAGCGACTCGTACGTCACCTGCTGACCGTCGATCGCCACTTGGTCGCCGTCGAACACGAAGCGGTCACCGACCGTGCGCGCCGTGAAGACCGCCTTGCGACCGCAGCGGCAGATCGTCTTGAGCTCTTCGAGCGAATGGGCCACCTCGAGCAGCCGCCGGCTACCAGGGAAGGCCACCGTGCGGAAGTCCGTCCGGATGCCGTAAGCCAGCACGGGGACGTCGTCGAGGATCGCGATGCGCAACAGGTCGTCGATCTGGTGCGGCGCCAGGAACTGCGCCTCGTCGACGAGCAGACAGGCCAGGCTCGACCCCGTCTCGGCCCGGACCGCGTCACGGCGGGCCGAGAAGACCTGGCGGACCTCGTCGTCGGGGGCGAAGGTGACGTCCGCGGCCCGGGTCACGCCCAACCGCGAGACGATGGCGTCGTCACCCTTGGTGTCGACGCCCGGCTTGGCGAGCAGGACCCGCTGACCGCGTTCTTCGTAGTTGTAGGCCGCCTGCAGCAGAGCCGTGCTCTTGCCGCTGTTCATCGCGCCGTAGCGGAAGTAGAGCTTGGCCACTACTGCAGGTAACCGTCTTCGGCGGCCCGACGGATGAGCTCGGACTTCTTGCTGGCCGGCCGGTTGGCCTTGGCGTACTTCTCGCGGACGCGCCGGAGGAACGTCTTCGCCGTCTCGTACTGCACGTTCATCTGCGCGGCGACCTCGTTGGTGCTGAAGCCCGAGACGTACAACCGGAACGCCTCGGCCTCGCCGGCGCTGAGCTTGGGTCGGGTCTGGTTCGCGGCGCCGGCCGGCAGGGGACGCCAGTCGCGCTGCGGGGAGTTGTCGCGGGCGACGCCCATGACCTGGCGGGCCGCATCCATCACCTCACGCATGGGCAGGGTCTTCGACAGGAACGCCGACGCTCCCGCCTCGAGGGCACGCTCGCGGGACTCGCGGGTGTCGAGACTGGACAGCACGACGACCTTGGCCCCGGCGGCCCGGCATGTGCGCACGCGGGCCTCGATCGAGACGGGCTCCTTCAGCTGGAAGTCGAGGAAGACGAGGTCGGTCGGGAAGTTGTCGCTGTGCACCAGCTGCAGCCAGGTGTGAGCCGTCAGGACGAGGTCGAAGTCGTAGGCGTTGACGTTGATCCAGCTGCTGAGGCTGTCGAGGAGCACCTCGTGGTCGTCGAGGATCGCGAGCCGGACACGACGAGCGGGCGGTGCCTCAGAACCCGGGCCGACGGTGGCCCAGGAGGGTGATGCGACGGGCCTCCCGAAGCCCGGACGGTGGGACGAGCGGCCGCTCGGCTCAGTGCTGGTCATAAGAAAACCTTACTGTCAGAAGCGACGGCGCCCGGTCGACCCGCAGGTCGCCCGAGACGAGGCGCAGCACGGTCAGACAGGGGGCGAGCGACCGTCGTGCGGCGACGGCCGAGGCCCGGCACGCGAGCTCGATCGTGATGCCCACCCGCGCCTCCTCGGCTTCGAGCGCGACCCGGAACGAGCGGACGTCGGCGGCCTCGACGTCGTCCACCGTCGCGACGAGCGCCCAGAGGGCGGTGCGGTGCCCGGGGCCCAGGAGATCGGCGAGCCGGTCGGGGTCGACGACCTCGGCCGGCACCCGGCGGCCGGGCGCGGCGAGTCGCCGGGCCAGCCACGTCGCGTCGGCGTCGGCCACCAGGGAGGCGCGCAACGCGTCGGCCACGCGCCGGGCCTCGTCGGCGTCCCCCTCGACGATCCGGCCGGATTCGACGAGCCGTGCGAAGAACGGCACCACCTCGCGGTTGAGGACGGTGACACGGTCCTGCTGGACCGACCGGGCGAGGGTCACCCTGAGGTCGTCGGTGCTGGCCCTGCGGAATCCCGTTGCCCGCGAGACCCACCCCTCGACATGGGCCACGAAGACCCCGGAGAAGGTCGCCGACGCCGCGGTCAGGGCGAGCAACGGGGTGAGGGCGACGACGACGTACGACGCGGTGGGCACCGGTGTGACGAAGCCGGGCGCCTCGACCAGGACGACGAGCGCGAGGACCACGGCCACGGCGCCTCCGGCGGCGAGGATCTCGCGTGCCGAGCGGTACGGGGCCACCCCGAGCAGGAGCACCCCGGAGACGATCCCCGCCCAGTCGTCCCGGACGAAGGGATTGCTGCCGGAGGTGGCGAGGGCGGACAGGACACCCGCCACCGCACACGTCGCGGCGACGCACCAGAGCGCCCGCGGCCCGAACGGTGCCCGCAAGGGGCCGGCCGACACGACGAGTGCGACGCCACCCGCGGCCACGGCGACGAGCGCACCGACCGCGGCCCCCGGCGAGGACACGTCGGAGGCCCGCAGCAGCGTGCCGACCACGGCGACGAGCAGGGCGGCGAGGGCCGCCCCGAAGGTGATCGGTCGGGCCGCCAGGGCGCCGAGGGGGTCGACCTGCTGGGGTGATCGATCGGAGGCGCGCCCGAGGGCACGAGGAGGGGCGGGGAAGGTCACGCGGGCACCCCGTCCTCGGTGGCGACGTCGCCGACCACCGGCGCCCCGGCGGCGAACGGGACCCGCAGGACGATCGACGTCCCGCTGCCGGGGGATGACCAGACCTGCACGTGACCGTGGACGCGTGTGAGACGGCCCTCGACCGACGCCGTCAGTCCGAGACGGTCGGGGGCCACCGCCGCCGTGTCGAAGCCGACTCCGTCGTCGATCACCATCACGGTGAGGTCGGTGCCGTCGCCGAAGACGACGAGCTCGGCCCGGTCGACCCCGCTGTGGCGGCTCACGTTCACGAGGCACTGTGCGACCGCCAGGCCGAGGGCGTCCCCGGTGACGGGGTCGAGGCGACCGACGGCCGAGACGTCGCCGGTCACGGCCACCTCGAGGCCGCCCGATCGCGACTGCTCGACGGCCGCGTGCAGTCGGCTGGCCTCCCAGCCGTCGGCGGCCGTCACGGCGGCCTCGGAGGGCACCGACCCCGGTGAGAGCCAGTCGCGCCCCACGAGGAGCTCGAGATCGGCCGCGATCGACCGCGCGGTGTCGGGCGACAGAGGACCGGGGCGGGCGGTGGCCACGGCCGCGAGATGCCCGAGGATCGTGTCGTGGACGAGGGCCGCGGCCTGCTGCTCGATGTCGACACGGATGCCCTGCACCTGCTGCTCGAGTGCGGACCGGTGCAGCCGCGGCTGAGCCGACCGCGCGCGTCCCCGCGACGCCTCGGCGTGACCGGTCACCACCGCGACCAGGACGAAGGCCAGCAGGGCGGTCACGTCGAGCCGCAGGGAGGCCCCCGTGTGCCAGGTCGACAGCTGCGTGGCGAGCTCGCCCGCCGCGTACCCCGCCGCAGCCCAGAGGAGACCCCGGCGGGGCCCGACGGCGGTGCTGCCGACCATGATGAGGGCGATCTTGGGCAACGAGAGCGAGAACGCGTCCGACGCCTGCACCGCCGCGACCTGCGAGAAGAGGGTGACGGCGTACCAGTAGAGGGCGGCGGTCCCGACGATCAGGTAGGCGAGGTGGGCCGTCGTGGACCGCGTGCGCTCGACCACGACGAGCAGGACGACCATCGGGAGGAGCGAGACCAGAGCGGGCCAGAGCAACAGATCGGGCGTGGCGGCCTGTTTCGTGAGCAGGAGGGCAGCCGCCGCCGCGAGGACGGTGGCCGCGATCGCGTGGCAGGCCCTCGACACCGAGTCGCCGAGCGCCGTCGGCGCCAGGTGGGCAGGGAGGCCGAGCAGCATGGGGCCTCCTCGGCTCGTTCGTGGTCAGGACAGATCATGACAGAAGCCGGACCTGGGCTGTACCCCGACATGTGGGGCCAGTGCGGGTGTCGCGCAGGCAGAGCGCTTCTTCTTGTGCCCCGTTCTGGTCGAGCGGGGCACAACACCCCGTGCCGATGACCTCTGGCCCTCGGAGGCTCAGAACAGTCGCGGCTGTGATCGGGCCCCGCCCGGCAGTTCGTGGGCGATGAGGGCGCGCGGGACCGCGGAGTCACCGGCACCGGCACCGGCACCGACGGCCAGGTCGGGGATGCCCGCCAGGCCGCCCGTCCCGGCGGCAGGGGCCGCGCCGGTGCCGTTGAGGCCCATCAGTCGGAGGGAACGCGCGCTGTCGTCGAGTGCGGCGGAACGCATCGACCCCGTAGCCGGGTCGGCCCGCCCCTTCTCGAGGCCGTACTCGCGCAGCAGGGGCCGTAGCCGGGCGGCCAGCCAGGAGCGGTACCCCGTCGGGGCGTAGGTGCCCTGGGCGTAGAGCGCACGGTACTTGCCCACGAGTTCGGGGTGCTCACGCTCGAGCCAGGCGAACCACCACTCTTTGACCCCCGGCTTGAGGTGCAGGGCGCTGTACATGACGCTCGACGCGCCCGAGTCGCGGACGGCGGCGAGCGCGGCGTGCAGGTGGTCGAGGCCGTCGGTGAGGTACGGCAGCACGGGCATCATGAACACCGAGCAGGACAGCCCCAGCTCGCGGGCCGCGGAGACGGTGGCCAGGCGGGCCGCCGTCGTCGGCGTGCCCGGCTCGACCGATTGCTGCAGGTCGTCGTCGTGGACGGCGATCGACATGGCCAGGTCGACGGGCACGTGCTGCGCCGCCTCGGCGAGCAGGGGGAGGTCGCGCCGCAGCAACGTGCCCTTGGTCAGGATGCTGAAGGGCGTGCCCGAGTCGGCGAGGGCGGCGATGATGCCGGGCATGAGCCGGTACCGGCCCTCGGCACGCTGGTAGGGATCGGTGTTCGTGCCGAGCGCGACCGGGTGGTGCTGCCAGGTGGGGCGGTGCAGCTCACGCGCGAGCACCTCGGCGACGTTGACCTTGACGACGATCTGCCGGTCGAAGTCGTCGCCGCCGTCGAGGTCGAGGTACTCGTGGGTGGGGCGGGCGAAGCAGTACACGCACGCGTGGCTGCAGCCCCGGTAGGGATTGATCGTCCACCCGAAAGGGAGGGCCGAGTCACCCCCTGGCACACGGTTGAGGGCACTCTTCGCGACCACCTCGTGGAACGTCACCCCCGCGAACTCGGGCGTCGTGACGGAGGTGATCAGGTTGTTCAATCGCGCCAGACCGGGCAGCGCCGAGGCGTTCTCGGTGTCGACCGCTTGCTCGGACCATCGCATGCCCCCATTCGAACACACGTTCGAACCAGGGTCAACCCGGGGCCCGCAGCACGGGGACGCGAGGCCCGGGTCGAGGCGTCAGGCGTGGATGTGCAACGCCTCGGCGGTCGCCCCGATGGTCGACGCGGCACGGCGTTCGTCGGACGAGAGGTCGTCGCCGTACGTGGGGATCATGGCGTTGAGCCGGGGCTTCCACGCCGCGATGCGGTCGGGGAAGCACCGCTCGAGCACGCTGAGCATGATCGGCACGGCCGTGGACGCCCCGGGGGACGCACCGAGGAGGCCTGCGATGGTGCCGTCGCCCGCCGTGATGACCTCGGTGCCGAACTGCAGCACCCCGCCCTTCTTGCGGTCCTTCTTGATGACCTGCACCCGCTGACCGGCCGTGATGCGGTACCAGTCCTTCGGGTCGGCGTCGGGCATGAATTCGCGCAGCGCCTCGAACTTGGTCTGCTTGCTCGCCGCCAGTTGCCCCACGAGGTACTTGACGAGCGAGAGGTTGGCGAGCCCGGCCCGGATCATCGGGTAGAGGTTGTGGGCACGGATCGACGCGAAGAGGTCGAACATCGAGCCGTGCTTGAGGAACTTCGGGCTGAAACCGGCGTAGGGCCCGAACATCAGGCTGGCCTGCCCGTCGACGACGCGCGTGTCGAGGTGCGGCACGGACATCGGGGGCGAGCCGACGGCGGCCTTGCCGTAGACCTTGGCCTGGTGCTTTCCGACGATCGCGGGATCGTCGCAACGGAGGAACTCGCCGCTGACCGGGAACCCGCCGAAGCCCTTGATCTCGTCGATTCCCGACTTCTGCAGCAGGTGCAGCGCTCCCCCACCGGCACCGACGAAGACGAAGCGCGCGTCGACGGTCGTCGGCGTGCCACCGACCTGCTTGCGGAGGGCCACCCGCCACGTGCCGTCGGCGAGCTTCGTGAGGTTCGTGACGCGGTGGTCGACCTCGAGGATCGCCCCCTCGCCCTGCAGGTAGGTGAGGAGGAGGCGCGTGAGGGACCCGAAGTCGACGTCCGTGCCGGCGGCGATCCGCGTCGCCGCGATCGGCTGCCCCTTCGCCCGTCCCGGGATGAGGACCGGCGCCCACGACCGGATGACGGACGCGTCGGTGCTGAACTCGAGCCCCTGGAACAGCGGGTGCTCACGCAGGGCCTCGTGGCGCTTGCGGAGGTACTCGACGTTCTTCTCGCCCCAGACGAAGCTCATGTGCGGGGTCGAGTTGATGAAGGCGTCCGGCTGCGGCAGGGCTCCCTCGGCCACGAGGAACGACCAGAACTGCCGCGACACCTGGAACTGCTCGTTGACCTTCACGGCGCTCGACGTGTCGATGGTGCCGTCGGAGCGCTCGGGCGTGTAGTTGAGCTCGCAGAGGGCGGAGTGGCCCGTGCCCGCGTTGTTCCAGGGGTTGCTCGACTCGAGGGCGACGTCGCCCAGCGCCTCGTAGATCTGGATCGTCCAACTCGGCTCGAGCTGTTTGATCATGGCACCGAGGGTGGCACTCATGATGCCTGCCCCGATGAGGGCTACGTCGACGGGCTTCTTCGCATCGGTCACGACGTCAGTCTAGGCCCGGCCCCCTCGGCGACCCCGGGAGGCCGCCGGAGCACGACACCCCGGTGTCTCGATGTCGAGAGACCGGGGTGCGACGCATCGCCGGCCCCTCGGGCGACCGGCCTCGGCGGGATCAGGCGACGGCGCGCTCGGCGGCGACGAGCTCGGCGATCTGAACGGCGTTGAGCGCCGCACCCTTGCGGAGGTTGTCGTTGCTGATGAAGAACGCGAGCCCACGGTGACCGGGGACGCCCTCGTCGTGCCGGATGCGGCCGACGAAGCTGGGGTCGGCTCCCGCCGCCTCGAGCGGGGTCGGGACGTCGGTGAGGACCACCCCGGGGGCGTCGCGCAGGAGTTCTTCCGCGCGCTCCGCCGTGATGTCCGAGGCGAACTCGGCGTTGATCGAGAGCGAGTGCCCCGTGAAGACCGGCACCCGGACGCACGTGCCGCTGACCAGCAGGTCGGGGCGCTCGAGGATCTTGCGGCTCTCGTTGCGCAGCTTCTTCTCTTCGTCGGTCTCGTTCGTGCCGTCGTCCACGATGCTGCCCGCGAGCGGGATGACGTCGAAGGCGATGGGACGGACGTACGTGACCGGCTCGGGCAGGTCGACCGCGCGACCGTCGTGCACGAGGCCGATGGTGTCGCCCTCGATCGCGGCACGGGTCTGCTGCAGCAGCTCGTCGGCGCCGGCGAGTCCACTGCCCGACACCGCCTGGTAGGTGCTGACGATCAGGCGCTGCAGGGTGGCCTCGGTGTCGAGCACCTTCAGCACGGGCATGGCCGCCATGGTCGTGCAGTTGGGGTTGGCGACGATGCCCTTGACCGCCTCGCGGAGGGCGTGGGGGTTGACCTCGCTGACCACCAGGGGCACCTCGGGGTCCATGCGCCAGGCGCTCGAGTTGTCGATGACCAGTGCCCCGGCCGCGGCGAACCGTGGCGCGTGGGCCCGCGAGCCCGTCGCGCCCGCCGAGAAGAGGGCGATGTCGAGACCCGCGGGGTCGGCCGTCTCGACGTCCTCGACCAGGATGTCGACACCGCGGAACGGCAGGGTCGTGCCCGCCGACCGGGCGGTGGCGAAGAAGCGGATCTCGGCGATCGGGAAGTCGCGCTCGTCGAGCAGCGTGCGCATGACCTTGCCGACCTGTCCGGTCGCGCCGATCACGCCGACGCGCAGTCCTTCGGCCATGGGTGCCTCCTGGGTTTCGGTGGTGCGGGGTTCGGTGGTGCGGGTCCTGGCCCGGTGGGAGCCGGGTCGGGAGGCGCGGTGCGGTGGCCGCGCGCGCCTCCTCGGGTGGTGGGTCGCGTCAGCGGCCGGTGCCGCCGTGGACGACGGCGTCGACCTCGGCGTCGAGGCCGAAGGCCGTGTGGACGACGCGCAGGGCGTCGTTCAGGGTGTCGGCCCGCGTGACCACCGAGATGCGGATCTCGCTGGTCGAGATCATCTCGATGTTGATGCCGGCCTCGAAGAGGGCCGTGAACAGCCGCGCCGAGACGCCGGCGTTGGTGCGCATGCCTGCGCCGACGAGGGCCAGCTTGCCGATCTGGTCGTCGTACTGCAGGGACTCGAAGCCGATCTCGGCCCGGTCGGACTCGAGGGCCTGGAGCACGACGGCACCCTCGGACTTCGGCAGGGTGAACGAGATGTCGGTGCGGCTGGTCGACGCCGCCGACACGTTCTGCACGATCATGTCGATGTTGGCGCCGGTCTTGGCGACCGTGCGGAAGATCTGGGCGGCCTTGCCGGGCACGTCGGGGACGCCGACGACGGTGATCTTGCCCTCGCTGAGGTCGCCCGCGACCCCGCTGATGATGGGTTCTTCCACGTTCTCTCCCTCTTTCGGGTTGACGACGAGCGTGCCCTCGTTGTTGTTGAACGACGAGCGGACGTGCAGGGTGACCCCGTGACGCCGGGCGTACTCGACGGCACGGATGTAGAGCACCTTCGACCCGGCGGCGGCGAGCTCGAGCATCTCTTCGCTCGTGACGCGGTCGAGCTTGCGGGCCTTGGGCACGACGCGGGGGTCGGCCGTGAAGACGCCGTCGACGTCGGTGTAGATCTCGCACACGTCGGCGTCGAGCGCCGCGGCGAGGGCGACGGCGGTCGTGTCGGAGCCGCCACGACCGAGGGTCGTGATGTCGCCCGTGGACCGGTTGAACCCCTGGAAGCCGGCGACGATCGCCACGTACCCGGCGTCGAGCGCGTCGCGCACCCGTCCGGGCGTCACGTCGACGATGCGGGCCTTGCCGTGCTGGGCGTCGGTGATCATGCCGGCCTGGCTGCCCGTGTACGAGCGGGCCTCGACGCCCAGGCTGCGGATCGCCATGGCGAGCAGGGCCATGCTGATGCGCTCGCCCGCGGTGAGCAGCATGTCGAGCTCGCGACCGCCGGGCAGCGGGCTGACCTCGTTGGCCAGGTCGAGCAGTTCGTCGGTGGTGTCGCCCATCGCGCTGACGGCAACGACGACGTCGTTGCCGGCCTTCCGCGTCTCGACGATGCGCTTGGCGACGCGCTTGATGCTCTCGGCATCGGCGACGGACGACCCGCCGAATTTCTGCACGATCAAGCTCACGGTGACTCCTGAGAAGGGGGACTGGGCGCGCCGGAGGACGGCTCACGCCTGCGTCCGGCGATTCTATTCGGTGTCGAGAGCGTGTGACGTACGTCGGTCGCGGGGCGTCATCGGCGCCTCTCCCCTACGGTGGACCGATGCCCGACACCACCGACCAGGCCCGCGGCGCCGCCAGCCGCCTCCAGGACAGCCGCGCCCTCACGACCGCCGCCCGCGTCGGCTTCGCCATGAACGGCCTGCTCCACGTCGTGATCGGCGTGATCGCCCTCGGCGTCGCGTTCGGAGGTGGAGGCGAGGCCGACCAGGGCGGTGCCCTCGGGCAGTTCGCGTCCCGCCCGGGCGGGGTCTTCCTCCTCTGGCTGATCGTCGTCGGGCTCTGGGGCCTCGGCCTCTTCCAGTTGCTGGAGGCCGCTCTCGTCCGCGGGACGGACAAGGACGCCTGGGGCGAGCGTGCGAAGGAGGGCGGCAAGGGCGTCGCCTACCTCGCCGTCGGGTTCACGGCCTTCACCTTCGCCCGGGGGTCGTCGTCGGACAGCTCGGGACAGACCCAGACGCTCAGCGCCCGGCTGCTCTCCGCACCCGGCGGCGTCGTGCTGCTCGTCGTCGTCGCGCTCGCCATCGTGGCGATCGGGGCCTACTTCGTCGTGAAGGGCGTGAAGCAGAAGTTCCGCGAGGACCTCACGCTGCCGGGCGGTGCGGCGGGACGGGGCACGGTCGCCCTCGGCGTCACGGGTTACGTGGCCAAGGGGATCGCCCTGGGCGTGGTGGGGGTGCTGTTCGCGGTCGCGGCCGTCACCTCGGACCCGAGCGAGGCCACGGGGCTCGACGGCGCGCTGAAGGCCCTCGCGGCCCTTCCGTTCGGCGTGGTGGTGCTGACGGCCGTCGCCCTGGGGCTCATGGCCTACGGTGCGTACTGCGCCGTGCGGGCACGGCGCGCCCGCCTCTGACGGGCAGGCGTGCGCCGGACGGGTTCAGGAGGCGCGGGTCGTCATTCGGAGACGAGCCGACGGCCCTCGAAGGCGCGGCCGAGCGTGACCTCGTCGGCGTACTCGAGGTCGCCGCCCACGGGCAACCCCGAGGCCAGTCGCGTCACCCGGAGACCGAAGGGCGCGAGCATCCGGGAGAGGTACGTCGCGGTCGCCTCGCCCTCGAGGTTGGGATCGGTGGCGATGATGACCTCTTGCACGGTGTCGTCGGCGAGACGCTGCACCAACTGGCGGATGCGCAGATCGTCGGGACCGATGCCGTCGATGGGACTGATCGCCCCGCCGAGCACGTGGTACAGACCGCGGAACTCGCGGGTGCGCTCGATGGCCTGGACGTCCTTGGCCTCTTCGACGACGCAGATCGTGGCGGGCGAGCGACGCGGGTCACGGCAGATGTTGCACGTCTCTTGTTCGCTGACGTTGCCGCAGATCTCGCAGAAACGCACCTTGGTCTTGACGTCGACGAGCAGCTCGGCGAGGCGTGACGTGTCGAACGACTCGTTCTGCACGATGTGGAACGCGATGCGCTGCGCCGACTTGGGCCCGATGCCGGGGAGGCGACCGAATTCGTCGATCAGCTCTTGGACGATGCCTTCGTACACGCGCTACTCGCTTCTCTGAGGCGTGACCCGGGGGGCGATCGTCTCTTCTGCGATGAACTGGGCCCCGAGGATCTCGCGCACGACGGCCTCGCCGTAGCGCGACCCGGTGGGGATGCCCCGGCGCGGGTCGCCGGTCGCCGCGCGACGCTCGGCCACCGACGGACCCGCACCGGCGGAGGTGGTCGGTGTGCTGGTGGCCGCTGTGGAGGGCGACGGGGCGGCGGCGGCAGGGCGAGCCGGGGGCACGTCGACCTCGGGCGGAGGAGGCGCGGCGTCGACCGTCGGGACGCCGCCGGGCGGTTCTTCGGTGATGTGCTCGGGTTCGTCGGGCTCGGGGGGCGGGGTCTGCGGGATGGGGGCGACGTCCCACCCGGTGACGGGGGTCGAGCCGCCGGACCGCGCCGCGGCACCGGACCGCGCGGCGGCCTCGGGCGCCGGCGGCGTCGCGGCGGGGGCCGAAGCCGGGCCCGTCTCGGACGGCGCCGACCCCGGAGACGCGGGCCCGGACGGCTGGCGTCCGGCCTCGGGCGCCGGTGTGGTCGACCGGCCGGTCTCTCGCGGCGCACCCGACGTGGCGGGAGGGGCGGTGGCGTCGACGGGTGCACCCGTGGGGGTCGGGCCCGCGGGCCCGTCGCCCTCGACACGGGCGATGTACTTCACCTTGACGCCGAGGACGTCGACGATCGCGCGTCGCAGGTACTCGCTGACACCCTCGGCCGCGCCCTGCGGCCGCTTGAAGCTCTCGACGTCGTTGGCGCTGGGGAAGGCCAGCGTCAGCACGTCGTCGACGAAGTCGACGACGGTGGCCGTGACGACGACCATCCAGGCCGTGCGCCGCGCCTTCTGGACGACCTCGACGATCTCGGGCCAGCTGTCACGCAACTGCTGGAGCGTGACGGGAGCCGCGCCGCCCACGGACGCCTGGCCGGTGTCGGGGGTCTGTGCCCACGCGGCCGAGTGCGGTGCGGACGGAGGCGCGGGTTCGGTCGGCGTCGCGGAGTCGGCCTGGTCGGCCCGGGTGGCAGAGGTCGACGGAGCGGCCGTCGCCCAGGACGCCGTCGCACTCTCGACGGCCGACGGGCCACCGGCCGCCTCGGTCGACGGCGTGGCCTCGACGGGCGAGGCGGACGGGGCCGACGCGGACGGGGCCGACGCGGCGACGGGAGGCGTCGATCGACCCGCCGTCCGGACCTCGGCCGGCCGGGCAGCCGCCTGCGTCGACGGGGCAGCGGACGGACCCGCCACGGCGGACGGACCGGAGCCGGAGCCCTCGACCCCGACGCGTCGTTCGAGGCGCTCGACCCGGGCGAGGGCGCCCCGGCCGGTCTGGTCGCTCTCGGGGACGAGGACGCGCGCGATCATCAGTTCGAGGTGCAGCCGCGGCGAGGTGGCCCCGGTCATGTCGGTGAGAGCGCGGTTGACGACGTCGGCCGAGCGCGACAGCTCGGCGGCGCCGAAGGCGTGCGACTGGTGCACGAGACGGTCGAGCTCGTCGGCCGTGACGCCCCGCAACACGGCCGAGGCACCCTCGACGGTCGCTCCGACGACGATGAGGTCGCGCAGGCGTTCGAGCAGGTCTTCGACGAACCGCCGAGGGTCTTGCCCGGTCTGGACGACGCGGTCGACCGCAGCGAACGCCGCGGCGCCGTCCCGGGCGCCCAGCGCCTCGACGACGTCGTCGAGCAGCGATGCATGGGTGTACCCGAGCAGCGCGACGGCGCGCTCGTACTGGATGGCGCCGTCCTCGCTGCCGGCCATCAGCTGGTCGAGGAGCGAAAGGGTGTCGCGCACCGACCCGCCGCCGGCACGGACCACGAGCGGGAGCACGCCCGGGGCGGCCTCGACCGACTCGCTCTCGCAGAGTTCGTGGACGTACTCGAGCATCTGGGCCGGGGGCACGAGGCGGAACGGGTAGTGGTGGGTGCGCGACCGGATGGTGCCGATCACCTTGTCGGGCTCGGTGGTCGCGAAGATGAACTTGACGTGCTCGGGCGGTTCTTCGACGACCTTCAGCAGGGCGTTGAAGCCCTGCGGGGTGACCATGTGGGCCTCGTCGAGGATGAAGATCTTGAAGCGGTCGCGAGCCGGGGCGAACACGGCCCGGTCACGGATGTCGCGGGCGTCGTCGACGCCGTTGTGGCTGGCCGCGTCGATCTCGATGACGTCGAGCGAGCCGCCGCCGTCGCGTGACAGCTCGACGCACGACGCACAGACGCCGCACGGGGTGTCGGTCGGACCCTGGGCGCAGTTGAGGCAGCGGGCCAGGATGCGCGCGGACGTCGTCTTGCCGCAACCGCGCGGCCCGCTGAAGAGGTAGGCGTGGTTGACGCGGTTGGTGCGGAGTGCCGTGCGGAGCGGATCGGTCACCTGCGTCTGCCCGATGAGCTCGGCGAAGTTCTCTGGCCGGTAACGGCGATACAGGGCGGTGACCACAGAGCAAGAGTAGTCGTGGCTACCGACAACGGTCGACGGCGGGAGTCGCCGTCGAGGGCCCCTCGCGGCGCCCCGGGCGCACGAGAGGGCCCGTCGTGTCGACGGGCCCTCGGGTGCGGCTCCCGGCCGGGGTGGACTACTCGGCGGACCCCCTCGCGCGACGGCGGACCCTGGTCGCCGACACGAGGCCGAGGCCGATCAGCAAGGCGAAGGCCGCGAGCGAGAACCAGCCGAGGGCGTCCGACCCCGTGTACGCCAGGCCCGAGACGGAGCCGGTCGGGACCGCTCCCCCGCCGTTGCCGGTGCCGTTACCGGTGCCGGTGCCGGTGCCGCCACCCGATCCGGGCAGACCCGGGAAGCCGGGGGTGCCAGGGGTACCGGGGGTACCAGGGGTCCCCGGGGTCCCGGGCGTGCCCGGGTCGCCCGGCGTGCCCGGGTCGCCCGGCGTGCCCGGGGTCCCGCTGGCCGCCGCGACGGTGAACCCGGTGGTGACCGGGGCCGACGTGGCGCCCGCGATCGTCTCGGTCGCGGCGACCACGTGGGGTCCGACGGCGACGCCCGCGAGGACGACCGTCCAGCTCCCCGTCCCGGGGTCGGCCTGGACGACCTGCGCGGTGCCGTCGTCGAGCTGCACCGTCACCGTGGCACCGGGTTCCGCCGTCCCGACGACCGTCACGGGCGTCGTGCCGCCGGTTCCGGCCTGCAGGACCGAGCCGGCCACCGGGCTGGTGATCACCACGGGGTCGACCGAGGCGATCAGGAGGTCCTGGCTCACCGTGGTCGTGCCCGCGTCCGCGGTCTGCGTCGCCGTGACGACGTAGGCGCCGACCGGGACGTCCGTGAAGTCGACCGCCCAGGTGCCGTCGGCGCCGACCGTCGCCGACTGCGTCGGCCCGCCGCCGAGGTCCACCGTGACGAGCGCACCGGGTGTGCCGGTGCCCGTCACCGTGACGTCCTCGAGGCCGTTCCCGTCGACGTCGGCGATCAACGCGCCGGGTGCCGGCGAGGTGATGACGACGGCGTCGGTGCTCGCGGCCGCCGTGACCGTGAACACGACGGTCTCGGGGGCCGACACCGCGCCTCCCACGGTCTGGGTCACGGACAGGGTGTGCTGCCCCTGCTCGACCCCCACGAGGGTGGTCGACCAGGCGCCGTCGGCGCCCACGTCGACCACGACCGGGAGGCCGCCGTCGATGCTGACGGCCACCGAGGCGTTCGGCTGGGCCGAACCGCCGACCAGGACGTCCGCCGTCCCCGCCGTGCCCGCCGGCAGGATCGAGCCCTGTTCGGGCGAGTTGACCACGAGCGGCGCGACCTCGGCCGCGGGGGCGAGGGTGACGTCGACCGACGCGCTGCCGGTGACGACGCCGCCGACCGCCTGTTCGACGATCACGGTGCGGGTGCCGACCGGGACCGCCGGGAGGGTCACCGACCAGGTGCCCCCGTCGGTGACGGTGGCCGTCTGCGTGATGCCGCCGACGGAGACGGTGACGGTCGCTCCGGGCTCGCCCGTTCCGGTGACCGGCAGGTCGACGAAGCCGTCACCGTCGGTGTCGACGACGAGCTGTCCGTCGGCCGGCGAGGTGATGGTGGGCGCGGCGGCGGGGTCGGCCGGGACGGGCACGACGACCACCGAGACCTCGACGGGAGCGCTCGTGGCGCCTCCGACGGTCTGCACGGCCGAGACCGTGTGCGTCCCGGTGCCGAGCACGACCGGCACCTGCCACGAGCCCGAGGCGTCGACCGTCGTGGTGACGGGGTCTCCCCCGTCGACCGTGACGGCGACGGGTGCGCCCGGCTGCCCCTGGCCACGGACGACGACCGGCGCGGTGCCGGCGTCGCCCGCCTGGTACTGCTGGCCGTCGGTCGGTGCCGTGATCGTGAGCGTCGCGGCGGCCTCGACCACGACCGTGGTCGTGACCGGAGCCGACTCGACCCCGGCGACGGTCTGCGTCGCGGACACCACGTGCTCGCCCACGCCGACCCCCGCGAAG
Source organism: Frigoribacterium sp. 2355 (assembly GCF_054060695.1). Taxonomy (NCBI): domain Bacteria; kingdom Bacillati; phylum Actinomycetota; class Actinomycetes; order Micrococcales; family Microbacteriaceae; genus Frigoribacterium; species Frigoribacterium sp. 2355. The sequence goes on from NZ_JBSSDL010000012.1 coordinate 59,646, forward strand.
GTGGTCGACCAGACGCCGTCGTCGTCCACGTCGACCGTGACGGCCGTGCCGTCGTCGAGCGTCACCGCGACGGTCGCGCCGGCCTGGGCCGAACCGGACACCGGCAGGTCCACCGTCGCGGCGGCGGACGGCACGAGGAGGCGCGTGCCCGTCACCGGGTCGGTGATCCGGATCGGGTCTGCCGCGACCACCGCGAAGGGCTGGGTCACGGGGACCGTCGTGACGGTGCCGTACTGCTGCACCACCGAGATCGGTCCGGCACCCACCGGCACCGCGTCGAAGGTCGTGGTCCACGCCCCCGTCGTCGGGTCGGCCGTGACGGCCTGGGTCAGGTCGCCACCGAGCGAGACCGTGACGGTCGCGCCGGGCTGGGCGGTGCCCGACACAGTGACCGGCGTCGTCCGGCCGTCGAGGACGACGACCGTGGCACCCGGGGCGGGCTCGGTGATGGTGACCGGGGTGCCGACCACCACGTCGAGCTGCTGGCTGGCGGGAGTCGTCGAACCGGCCGGCACCGTCTGCGTCACGACGACCGGGTACGAGCCGACGGGCACGTCGCCCACCGTGACGGTCCAGGTGCCCTCGGGGGTCACCGTCGTCGTCTCGGAGAGGTCGTCGCCCACCGCGACCACGACCGTGGCGCCGGGCTGACCCGTGCCGGTGACCGTGACGTCGGTGGTGTCGTCGGCGTCACGGACGACGATCGACGACCCCGCGGGCGGCGAGGTGATCGTCACCGGGGCGGCCACGACGACCGACACGTCCCGCGTGATCGGGGTCGACACGGCGCCGTCGACGGTCTGGGTGACCGAGGCGGTGCGGTCGCCGACCGGGACGCCGTCGACCGTGACGCTCCAGGCGCCGGTCGTCGGGTCGGCCACGACGGTCCCGACCAGGCCGTCACCGAGGTCGACCGTGACGGTCGCTCCGGGCTGGGCCGTGCCGGACGCGACCACCGGGGCGGTGTCGCCCGCGGCGAGCACGACGACCGTCGTGCCGTCGGTGGGCCGGTCGACGACGAGACCCGCCGCCGCCGCGACCGTGAACGGTTGCGTCGCCGCGGCCGAGGTCGCGCCTCGGATCGTCTGCGTGGCGGTCAGGGTGTAGTCGCCGACGGGGACTCCGTCGACGGTCGTCTGCCAGTCACCCTCGGGTCCGACGGTGGCGCCGGCCGTGAGGCCCGTGCCGAGCGAGACGGCGATGGTGGCGCCGGGCTCACCGGTGCCCGAGACGACGACCGACGTGGTGCCGGCCGGGTCGAGCAGGGAGACCGTCGCACCGGGGGCGGGGGTGACGATCGCGGGCGCGGCGGGGGCCACGACGATCGACACGTCCCGCGTGACCGGGGTCGAGGTCGAGCCGTCGACGGTCTGCGTGACCGCGATGGTGCGGTCGCCGACCGGGACGCCCGGCACGGTGACGCTCCACGCGCCGGTCGTGCCGTCGGCCGTGACCGTGCCGGTCAGGTCGTCGCCGAGGTCGACGGCGATCGAGGCGCCCGGCTCGGCCGTGCCCGACACGACCAGGTCGGTCGTCGCGTCCGGCGTCGCCACCGCCACGACGGTCCCGACGGCCGGGGCCTCGATGACGACCGCGGCGGCGGAGACCACCGAGAGGGGTTGGGTGACGGCGGGCGACACCGAGGTGCCGAGCGCCTGGGTGGCGGAGAGCGTGCGCTCGCCGACCGTGACGCCGGCCACGACGACGCTCCAGGCGCCGGTGGTCGGGTCGGCGATCGTCGAGGCCACGAGGTCGTCACCGAGGTCGACGCGGACGGTCGCCCCGGGTGCGGCCGTGCCGCTGACCGTGACGGCCGTCGAGGCGGTCGCGTCGGCGACGGTCACGACGTCACCGGGCTCGGGCTGCAGGACCTCCAACCCGGGACCGACCACGATCCGGAACCCGGCCGCGACGGGGGTCGAGGTCGTGCCGGCCACGGTCTGCGACGCCGTCACCTGGTAGACGGCGGTCGGCAGGTCGGCGAAGAGGACGGACCAGTCGCCGGACGTCGGGTCGGCGGTCGTGGTGACGGCCGCTCCCCCGTTCAGTCGGACCGAGACCGGGGCGCCCGGGGACGCCGTGCCCGAGACGGGGACGTCCACGGTGCCGGCCGGGTCGAGCACCGTGAACACGGTGTCGTCCGGGTCGACGATGACGACCGGGGCGGCCGCGCGGATCTCGAACGAGCTCTCCTGCGCCGGCGAGGTGGTGCCGCCGATGCTCTGCGTCGCCGACAGGTCGACCGCACCGACGGGCACGCCCGGGACGTCCACGGACCACCGGCCCGTGGCCGCGTCGGCCGTCGTCGTGACGGCGAGGTCGGCGCCCGTCGCGGGATCGAGGACCACGTCGACCGTGGCTCCCGCCGCGGCGGTGCCGGAGACGGTCACCGTGGTCACGACCTCGGGCCCGGCCACGTCGACGACGGAACCGTCGGCGGGGGTCAGGACGACGAGCGGGTCGCCGGCGAGGATGCGGACCACCCGGGTCTCGGGAGCCGAGACCGAGGTGCCCACCGTCTGGGTGGCGGTGACGGTCCGCGTGCCCACGGGCACCCCGGCGAAGGACACCGTCCAGGCACCCGTCGTGGTGCCGGCCGTGACCGTGTCGGTGAAGCCGTCGCCGAGGTCGACGCGGACGACCGCGCCCGGCTCGGCCTGGCCCGACACGACGAGCGTCGTCGTCGAGGACGGGTCGGCGAGGACGATCGGGACGCCGTCGGCCGGGGCGACGATGGTCAGCGGGGCGGCCGGGTCGATCGTCACGACTCGCGTGTCGGCCTGCTGGACGGTGTCCCGCACCGCCTGTGAGGCCCCGAGGACGCGCTCTCCGACGCCGACGCCGGCGAGCGTGACCGCCCAGGCCCCGGTCACGGGGTCGGCGAGGGTGCTGCCGACCCCGGCGCCGTCGAGGGTCACGGTGATCCGTGCGCCCGGCTGGGCGGTGCCGGCGACCGGGACGTCCTGCGTGGCCGCGGGCGAGGCGACGACGTAGCGGATGTCGGCGGCGGGCGTCGTGATGACCACGTCGGCCCCGGAGACGACCTCGAAGGCCCGGGTGACGGGCTCGGTGGTCGTCGTGCCACCGACCGTCTGGGTCGCGGAGGCGACCTGGTCACCCACGGGGACGCCCGGAACCGTGACGGACCAGAGCCCGTCGGGCCCGGCGGTCGTCGGGACGACCACGCCGGCCAGGGTGACCTCGACGGACGCACCAGGGTAGGCCGTCCCGGTCACGACGACGGCGGTGGTGCTGTCGGCGCCGGCGACCGTGACGACGTCGCCGTCACCGGGTGCGGTGATGGAGAGGTCGGCCTCGGCCGAGACGACCGAGAAGTCCGTCGGCTCGGCCTCGAGGAGGTCGGGGCCCTGCTGCTGGCTCGCGCCCACGACGTGGTCGCCGACGGCGACCCCGGTCAGGACGAGGGACCAGGCGCCCTGCGCGTCGGTGGCGACCGGGGCCTGGTCGACGCCGTCCACCGTGACGGTGACGGGCAGACCGGGCACGCCGGTGCCCGCGATGGTGACCGGAGCGGTCCCCTGGTCGTCGGCGACCACCAGCTGGGTGCCGGGGACGGGCGCCGTGATGACGACGTCGCCGCCGACGCCGACCAGGACGTCCCGCGTGTCGGCGTCCGAGGTGGAGCCGTTGATGCTCTGGGTCACCGAGACCGTGTGCGGACCGACCGGAACGCCGTCGACCGTGACGGACCACTGGCCCGAGACCGGGACGACCACCTGGCCGACGAGGCCGTCGCCGAGGTCGACCTCGACGGTCGCCCCGACCTGGCCCGTGCCCGAGACGACGACGGGCGTCGTGTCCTGCGGTCCCGGGACGAAGTACTCGGCGCCGTCGAGCGGTGCCGTGACGGCCAGGGGCGTGCCTTGCGCGATCGTCAGCGGCTGGGTCACCGGTGCCGAGGTGGTCCCGTCGAGGGTCTGCGTCGCACCGAGCGTGCGGACACCGGCGGGGACGTCGGGGATGACGGCGGTCCAGGCGCCCGTGGCGGGGTCGACCGTGGCCGGCACCTCGAAGCCGGCGCCGAGGCCGACCGTGACGGTCGCCCCCGGGTCGGCCGTGCCGGTGACGGTCACGTCGGCCGTGGTGCCGCCGACGATCGGGATCGTGGCCCCGGGGGCCGGCGTCGAGATGGCGACCGGGGTCCCGGCGACGATCGTCACGACGCGCGTCTGCGCAGGCGACACGGTGCCGCCGACGGTCTGCGTCGCCGAGATCGTGCGCTGACCGACCGGCACGCCGGCGACGTCCACCGACCAGGCGCCGGTCGTGGCGTCCGCCGTGACCCGGCCGGTGAGGCCGTCACCGAGGTCGACGCGGACGTCGGCGCCGACCTGGGCGGTGCCCAAGACGGTCAGCGTGGACAAGGAGGCGCTGTCGGCGACGCGCACCGTGGTGCCCTCGGCCGGGGCGAGGATGTCGAGCGGCGCACCGGCGGCGACCGTCAGCGGCTGCGTGACCGGCACCGAGACGACGCCCGCGACCGTCTGCGTGACGCTGATCGTCCGGGGCCCGACGGGCACGGACGACACGGTGGCCGACCAGGCGCCCGTGGCGTCGGCCGTGGTCGTGGCCACGTAGCCGTCGCCCAGGTCCACGCGGACGGGGGCGTTCGGCTCGGCGGCTCCCGTCACCGTGACCGGGGTGGTCGAGGTGGCGTCGGCGACCGTGAGGGTCGCACCGGGCGCCGGCGTCGAGATCGTCACGCCGGTCGCGGCCACGAGGGTGAAGTCGGTGGCCTGCGGGGCGGACACCGCGCCTCCCACCGTCTGCGTCGCGGTGGCCGTGTAGGTGGCGACCGGCAGGGCCGGGAAGGTCACGGACCAGGTGCCGTTGGGGGCGACCGTCGTGGTGAGGTCGCGGCCGCCGCCGAGGGTGACGGCGACCGGGGCACCGGCCTGCCCGGCACCCGAGACGGTGACGTCACGGGTGGAGTCGGCTCCGGGCAGACGGTACTGCGTGCCGGAGGTCGGGCTCGTGATGGTCAGGCCCGTGCCGGCGACGACGCTGAAGGCGCGCGTCACGGCGGCGGAGACGTCTCCACCGAGGGCTTGGGTCACCGACGCGGTGTAGCCGCCGACGGGCACGCCCGGGACGGTCGTCGACCAGGTGCCGTCCGCGGCGACGAGGGCCGTGGCCGTGCGGCCGCCGCCCAGGTCGACGGCGACGGTGGCCGTGGGGGTCGCGGTGCCCGAGACGATCAAGGGGGTCGTGGAGTCGGCGTCGAGGACCGTGAAGACGCGTCCGGCGGTGGGCGTGGTGACGACGAGCGGCTGCTGCGCGACGACGGTGAAGTCCCGCGTGACGGGGCCGGTGGTCGCGGTGCCGAGGGCCTGGGTCACGGAGGCGCTGTAGGCCCCTGCGGGCACGTTCGCGACGGTCACGCTCCAGCTGCCGTCCGCGGCGACCGTGCCGGTGCCCGTGCGACCGGCACCGAGGTCGACCGTGACCGTGGCGCCGGGCTCGCCGGCACCGGTCAGCACGACGCTGCGCGTGGCGCCCGGGGAGGCCGGGACGACGAACACCTGCCCGGCGGTGGGCGTGGCGATGCTGAGGGGGGCGAGGGCCGCGGCGCGGACGGTGGAGGTCGCGAGGTCGACCCGGGACGCGTTCACCAGCGGGAGGACCGAGAGGCTGACCGCGTGGACGGAGCTCGAGCCGGCGTCGGTGCCACGGCCGTCACGGAAGCCCGCGCCGTCCTGGGCGTTGATCGTGACGCGGACGAGCTGGTTGAGCAGCGTCGTGAGAGGCGCGAGGGTCGTGACGACCGCGGCGGTCGTGGTGCGCAGGCTGGTCGTCGTGGCGGCGAGCGCCGTGCCGTCCACCAGGGGCGAGTAGAGGCCGCCCACGCTGCCGAGCAGCGTGCCGACGACGGGGATGAGTGCCCCCCGGAGGACCGTGGCGCCGAGAGCACCGACGAGACCCGACCCGGTGACGGTCGTGGCGGCCGGCTGGACGGTACCGTCGAGCAGCGCGCCGAGGGTGGTCACGGTGCGGGTGCTCAACGTCTCGTTCACGCCGACGACGGCCAACTGGATGCGCAGTGCGACGGCGAGGTCGACGGTCACCTGGGTCGCGCGGATCGCGTCGTCCACGGCGGCCACGAGGTTGGTGGGCAGCTGGTTCTGCAGGATGTCGGTGATGCCGGCGGTGATCGCGGTGATGGTCGCGGGACGCAGCAGGTCGGTGTTCGCGGGCAGACCGTTCAGGGCGTCGAGGTCGATGACCACCTGGCCCGTGCTGGGGATGATGGTCACGGGCCCGCTGGTCAGGGGACGGGCGAGTTCCGCCGAGATCGTCGAGTCGAGGTCGACGGTCGCCTGCACGTTCACCGTTGGCTGGCCGAGCGTGACGGCGCCACCGAGGGGCAGGCCGTTCACGGCCGTGGTGAGCGGGCCGGTGATCGAGTTCGCGAGGCCGCTGACGGCGGTGCTGCCGGCGACCCCGTTCACCGCGGTCCCCAGGCCGCCGACCGTGGAGCGGAGGGACGAGGTCACGCCCTGGACGGCGGGGCTGGTCAGGGTGAACTCCGCACCGGCGACCTGGTAGGCCGTCGTGGGCGTGGTGGCGGTGGAGCCCCGCTGCTGGGTGATCTGCGACGAGAGCGCGCCGAGCTGCAGGGTCACGTCGCTGAGGACGCCCTGCGTGGCGGGCACCTGGGCGAGCAGCGGCTGGAGGCGGAGGGTGGTCTGCTGGGCAGGGCTGCCGTCGCCGACGGCGATCGAGCCGTCCTGGGCGATGAGACCGGCCGAGGCGGTGGCGCCGGTCGCGGTGGCGTTCGCGTACTGACCGTCGACGCCGAGGGTGAGCAGCCCGTTGCCCCCGAGGAGGCGGATGCCGTTGCCCAGACCGACCGTGAGCGCGTTGACGGCGGTGAGGTTCAGCGGGTTGCGCGACGTCGGCGGGTTCTGCGTGGTGCCGAAGGCCGAGTAGGCCCCGCCGAGTGCGGCGACCTGGTCGAGCGCGACGATGCCCGTTCCGCCGACGAGCGACGCCTCGGCCTCGCTGCGGTCGGTCGTGGCCGCCTGCGCGGGGACGACGACGACGAGCGCGCCGACGACCGCCGCGACGACGGCGGCCGCCGTCGCCTTCAGTGCGCGGGACGCGTGGGAGCGCCGGGGACGCTCGATCGTCTGGCTTCGCATGGGTGTGCCTCTTCCTGACGGGACGAGCCCGCCGCCTGATCCGAAGAACTCCCGCTGGTGAGGCGGGAGGTGCTGCTGTTCTGTTGTGTCGTCGCCGCGTCGCCGCCCGGGGACGACGACGAGGCGAACGGGACTACCGCGCGGTGCGCGGGCTCGTTCGCCTGGGGCGGGTGCTGCTGACGTGCCGTGGTGAGGGGCTCATCGGTCCTGATCCTGATCGTGTGGTGCGGGTGCGACGGCGCCGTCGCGCGTGGTCGCACCGTGGTGAGGGGTGCGGCCGGAGCGGTGGTTGATCGCTCCCGACGAGCTGGTTCGGTCTCGTCGTGATGCCGAGCTTAGGGGGCATCGCGCGGATCGCGCACCCCACGAAGGGGGGCCACGGGGCCTTCGGCCCCCAAAAGAGAAATGACCCCTCACGCACCCGTCAGAGCCCGGTTACCCTTGCTGCATTTCTGCCCTGGGGGAATTGGCCTGGATGACGCCACGTGAGGAGCCTCGACGAGTTTAGCGGCAACTGAGTGGTCGCCGCGACCCGGGGTGTTGCCTGGGGGCATGAGAATCGTCATCGCCGGAGGACACGGCAAGATCGCCCAGCTCCTCGAACGCCGACTCGCCGACGCCGGGCACGACCCCGTCGGCATCGTCCGCAACCCCGACCACACCGCCGACCTCGAGGCCGCGGGGGCCCGTGCCCTCGTCCTCGACCTCGAACGGACCGACGTCGACACGCTCGCCGGCCACCTCGACGGGGCCGACGCCGTCGTCTTCGCCGCGGGCGGCGGCGGCGGCAGCGGCGCCGAGCGCAAGCTGACCATCGACCGCGACGGGGCCGTCCTCCTGGCCGACGCCGCCGAGAAGGCGGGCGTCACGCGCTACGTCATGGTCTCGGCCATCGGCACGGACGACTTCGACCCGGCGCGCGCCGAGCTGCCCGCCGCGAACGACGACGACGTGTACCAGGTGTACATGCGTGCGAAGAGCGAGGCCGACGCCGACCTCCGCCGTCGCGAGGGCCTGGACTGGACGATCGTCCGTCCCGGTGGCCTGACCGACGACGCCGGCACCGGCCAGGTCACGGTCGGCACGACCGTCGAGCGCGGCAGCATCCCCCGCGCGGACGTGGCCGAGATCATCGCCACGGCGCTGATCGAGGGCACCGCCGTCAAGACGCAGTTCGAGGCCGTCTCGGGCGACGTCACCGTCTCGGACGCGCTCGCGACCATCAAGTACTGACCCGCGCCTCCTGGTCGTCCCCCGACCACGGAGTGACGAGAGCCCCGGAGGCGCGACCAGCGCACCGGGGCTCTCCCCCGTCTGAGGGTCGGTCGGGTCGTGCACCCGCCGACGCCTCAGCTGAGGGCGGCGGCCTGTCGCGCGATCTCGAGTTCTTCGTTCGTGGGGACGACGAGGACGGACACCCTCGACCCCTCGGGCGAGATGTACCGCGCCTCACGGGACGCGAGTTCGTTGCGGTCGTCGTCGACGTGGATGCCGAAGAACTCCAGGCCCATGAGCGTCCGACGACGCAGCAGGGCGTTGTTCTCGCCGACCCCTGCCGTGAAGACGACGGCGTCGAGTCCCCCGAGCTGGGCGACGTAGGCACCGATGTAGTGCCGCAGGCGGTGCCGGTAGACGGCCAGCGCCGCCTCGGACACGGCGTCGCCCCGGGACGCGCTGTCCTGCACGTCGCGCATGTCGCCGCTGCCGGTGAGGCCGAGCAGCCCGCTGCCCTTGTTGAGCAACGTCTCGAGCTCGGCGAAGTCGAGTCCCGCCTCACGGTGGAGGTGGAACACGGCGGCGGGATCGATGTCGCCCGAGCGCGTGCCCATGACGAGCCCCTCGAGGGGCGTCATGCCCATGCTCGTGTCGATGGACCGTCCGCCGTCGATCGCGGCGGCCGAGGCGCCGTTGCCGAGGTGCAGCACGATCGTCTTCAGCTCGGCGAGGGGGCGATCGAGGAACTCGGCGGTCTTCTCGCTCACGTACTTGTGCGACGTGCCGTGGAAGCCGAAGCGACGAACGTGGTGCTTCTTCGCCAGCTCGGCGTCGATCGCGTAGGTGTACGCGGCGGGGGCGAGCGTCTGGTGGAACGCCGTGTCGAAGACCGCGACGTGCGGGACGTCGGGGAAGGCCTCAGCGGCCGCGCGGATGCCCTGCAGGTTGGCCGGGTTGTGCAGCGGGGCGAGGGCCGACAGGCGGTCGATCGCCTTCTCGACGTCGGGCGTGACGACCGTCGCGCGGTCGAACTCTTCTCCGCCGTGGACGACGCGGTGGCCCACCGCGACCGGCGGGTACTCGGCGAAGGACGGGCCGTGCGCCTCGAAGGCGGTCAGCATCGCGGCGAAGCCGGCGGCGTGGTCGGCGATCGGCTGGGTGTCGTTGCGGGTCTCGTCGCCGGTGACCTCGTTGCGGTGACGGGTCGACCCGACGTCCTCGCCGATGCGCTCGACGAGACCGCTCGCGAGCGTGCGCTCGCCCTCGAGCTCGATCAGCTGGTACTTGAACGACGACGAGCCGGAGTTGACGACGAGGACGGTGCTCACGAGGAGGCTCCTTCGGTGCTGGTGACGGTGACGGTGCCGGCTGCGGCGGCGGCCTGCGTGCCGGCCTGGATGGCCGTGATGGCGACGGTGTTGACGATGTCTCCGACGAGAGCCCCGCGGGACAGGTCGTTGATCGGCTTGCGGAGGCCCTGCAGGATGGGGCCGATCGCGACCGCACCCGCACTGCGCTGCACGGCCTTGTAGGTGTTGTTGCCCGTGTTGAGGTCGGGGAAGATGAACACCGTCGCCCGACCGGCGACCTCGGACTCCGGCATCTTGGCGGCGGCCACCGTCGGATCGGCCGCGGCGTCGTACTGGATCGGCCCCTCGACGAGCAGGTCGGGTCGGCGTTCGCGGACGAGTGCCGTGGCGGCGCGGACCTTCTCGACGTCCGCACCCGAGCCGCTGTCGCCCGTGCTGTAGCTCAACATGGCGACGCGGGGCTCGATGCCGAACTGCTGTGCGGTCTGCGCCGACGAGATCGCGATGTCGGCGAGTTGCTCGGCGGTCGGGTCGGGGATGACGGCGCAGTCGCCGTAGACCAGCACCCGGTCGGCGAGCGCCATGAGGAACACGCTCGACACGACGCCGACGTCGGGCAGCGTCTTGATGACCTCGAAGGCGGGCCGGATGGTGTGCGCCGTGGTGTGCTTGGCGCCCGACACCATGCCGTCGGCGAGGCCGAGCTTCACCATCATCGTGCCGAAGTACGAGACGTCGGTCACGGTGTCCATCGCCTGCGAGACCGCGATGCCCTTGTGTGCCCGCAGCTTGGCGTACTCGGTCGCGAAGAGCACCTGCAGGCTGGGGTCGAACGGGTCGAGCACGCGGGCGGTGGCGAGATCGAGACCGAGCTCGGCGCCCCGGGCGCGGATGGCCGTCTCGTCGCCGAGCAACGTGATGGCGGCGACGCCGCGCTGCAACAGGGTGGACGCGGCCCGCAGCACCCGGTCGTCGTCGCCCTCGGGCATGACGATGTGCTTCTGCGCGCCCCGCGCCCGCTCGAGCAGCTGGTACTCGAACATCAGGGGCGTCACCACCCCGGACGGGCTGACCTGCAGGAGGCGCAACAGCTCGGCCCCGTCGACGTGCGTCTCGAAGAGGGCCAGGGCGAGATCGTACTTGCGCGGCGAGTCGGCGGCGAGGCGCCCGCGGGTCTGGGTGATGGCGAGGGCCGTGTCGTAGGTGCCGGTGCTCGTGGTCGCGATCGGCAGCGGGCTGTCGAGCCCCTCGAGCAGGCGCTCGACCTGCGGGGCGAGGGCGAACCCGCCGTTGAGCACGATGCCGGCGAGCGACGGGAAGGTCTCGGAGGCGTGGGCGAGCACCGTCGCGACGAGCACGTCCGAGCGGTCGCCCGGCACCACGACGACGGCGCCCTCGGTGAGCCGCGGCAGCACGTTCTCCATCGACATGGCCGCCACGACGACGCCGAGCGCCTCGCGGTCGAGCAGGGCGTCGTCACCGCGCAGCAGGGTCGCACCGGTGGCCTGCAGCACGGCGCGCATCGTCGGGGCGACGAGGACGCGGTCCTCCGGCAGCGTCCAGATCGGGACCCGCCCGGTGGGTGACGTCTCGAGGGCGTGGCCGATGCCGTCGACGACCTCGTCGAGGTGGTCGGGGTCGACCCGGTTCGCGACGACGGCCAACAGGCTCGCGTGCTCGGAACGCAGCTCGGCGGTGGTCAGTTCGGCGACCTGGCGCATGTCGGCGCCCGAGCGCCGCGTCTGGCCGTCGGCGCTGCGGCCGCCGAGCACGAGCAGCACGGGCGCGCCGAGGTTGGCCGCGATGCGGGCGTTGTAGGACAGCTCGGTGGGGCTGCCGACGTCGGTGTAGTCGGAACCGATCACCACGACCGCGTCGCACTGCCGCTCGACCGCGGCGAAGCGGCTGACGATGGTGGCGAGGGCGGCGTCGGGATCGGCGTGCACCGCGTCGTAGCTGACGCCGACGCACTCGTCGTAGGCCAGGTCGACGCTGTCGTGCGACAGCAGGAGTTCGAGCACGTAGTCGCGCTCGTCCGTCGAGCGGGCGACGGGTCGGAACACCCCCACCCGGCCCACCTCGTGGCTGAGCGTGTCGAGCACGCCCAGGGCGATCGTGGACTTGCCCGTGTGGCCTTCGGCAGAGGTGATGTAGATGCGTGTCGACACGCCCGCCAGCCTACGGGCGGCAGCCTTCGAGCCGCCGGGGAAGCGTGCTGGCGGAGGCCACGAGACACCTCCTAGGCTCGTCGGCATGCAGATCCGCACCGCGACCGAGGCCGACCTGCCCGGCGTCCTCGAGATCCACGCCGACGCCGTGGCGCACTCCCGGGCCATCTGGACCGACGTCACGCCGACCCTCGAGGGTCGGCGCGAGTGGCTGACCAGCCATCAGGAGGCGCGGCGCAGCGCGATCGTCGCGGTGGACGGCGACGAGGTGCTCGGCTACGGCAGCTACGGGCCGTTCCATGCCAAGGACGGCTACCGGCACACCTGCGAGAACTCGGTCTACGTGCGTCCGGGGCAACAGGGGAAGGGACTCGGACGAGCGCTGATGGCCGAACTCGTCGAGCGGGCCACGCGGGACGAGCTGCACGTCATGGTGGCGCTGATCGAGGCGGGCAACGAGGCGTCGGTGCGGCTGCACGCGTCGCTCGGCTTCGAGGACGCCGGCGTGCTGCGCGAGGTCGGCACGAAGTTCGGCGAGTGGCTCGACCTCCGGTACATGATCCGCCGACTGGCCTGACCCGGGTGCGACGGGACCGACGAGGTGCCGGGACGACGACGGGCGCCGCCTCCGAGGAGACGACGCCCGTCGTGGGCGGAGCGGTGGGGTCAGCGTCCGGTCGAGCCGTCCTGTCCGGTGTCGCCGGGCCCGTCGAGCCGACCGTCGACGGCCGGGTCGGGCGACACGACGTCGACCTGGAGCGGTGGCTCGGCGACGACGGCCGAGGCGGACGTCGCCCGGCTCGCCGGGGAACCGTCACGGCCACCCCGGACCCGGCGTCTGACCGCCTCCCAGGGGCGGGCGAGTCGTGTGCCACCGGCCTGGGTCGGGGCGTCGACCTCGAGACCGTAGTACGCGCCGACGTGCTCCAGCAGGACGTCGCGCTCGGCCTTGTCGTACGCACGACGTTCGCGGGTGAAGGCGATGATCGTCGACCAACAGGTCAACAGCAGCACGATGCTGAACGGCAGCGCCGTCGTGATCGCCGCGGTCTTCAGGGCGTCCAGACCGCCGGTCAGGAGGAGCGCGACGGCGAGCAGGGCGGCCACCAGGGCGAAGAACACCCGGAGCCAGTTCTTCGGCTCGATGTCGCCGCCCGACGCGATCATCGCCATGACGAGCGATCCGGAGTCGGACGAGGTGACGAAGAACACGCCGATGAGCAGGATCGCGCCGAACGTCAGGACCGTCCCGGCGGGCAGGCCGCCGAGCAGGGCGAAGAGCGACCCCTCGACGTCGACCGAGCCGTCGGCTCCGACGAGGCCACCCGAGCCGTCGGTCTGCTGGTGGATGGCCGCACCACCGAGGACGGCGAACCACAGGAAGGTGAGGGCGGTCGGGACGAGCAGCACGCCGAAGACGAACTGGCGGACCGTGCGGCCCTTCGAGATGCGGGCGATGAAGATGCCGACGAAGGGCGCCCACGACATCCACCACCCCCAGTAGAACGTGGTCCAGGCGCCCTGCCACTCCTCGCCGGCGGCGCCCTGCTGGGCGGTGACGTTGAAGGACAGGCCGACGACGTTCTGCAGGTAGGCGCCGATGGACTGCACGAAGTCGCGCAGCAGGAACTGCGTGGGTCCGACGATCAGGATGAACAGCAGCAGGGCGGCCGCGAGGATGAGGTTGAAGTTCGAGAGGATCTTCATGCCCTTGGTCACACCGGTGACGAGCGACACGATGGTGACCGCCGTGATGACGGCGATGATCGCGAGCTGGCTCACGATGCTGCTGTCGGCGATGCCCGCGGCCTCGAGGCCGGCGCCGATCTGGATGACGCCGAGGCCGAGCGAGGTCGCGACGCCGAAGAGCGTGCCGACGAGGGCGATGACGTCGATCAGGTTGCCCCAGCCCCCGCGGACGCGGTTGCCGAGGAGGGGCTCGAGGGCCCAGCGGATGGAGACGGGACGACCCCTCCGGTGGATCGCGTAGGCGAGGGCGAGTCCGAGGACGACGTAGATGGCCCAGGCGTGCAGCCCCCAGTGGAGGAAGGTCTGGGTCAGGGCCTGCTGCGCGAGCTGGTCCTCGGTGCCGGTGACGCCCGGTCGTGGCGAGGCGAAGTGGCTGAGGGGCTCGGAGACGCCGTAGAAGACGAGGCCGATGCCCATGCCCGCGGCGAAGAGGAGCGCGAACCACGAGCCGGTCGAGAACTCGGGCTCGTCCTTGTCCTTGCCCAGCTTGATGCCACCGAACCTGCTGAACCCGAGGAACAGGCTGAAACCGACGAAGAAGGCGGCGATCAGGACGTAGTACCAGCTGAAGTTGCGGACGATGCCGCTCTGCAGGCCGAGGAACAGCGCCTCGGCCGAGGCGGGCGCGATCAGGGTGTAGGCGACGAAGCCGAGGACGACGACGGCGGCCGGCCAGAAGACCCAGCGGCGCAGTTGAGGGGTGGTCGAGACGGTCTCCGTCAGGGAAGCGGGATGGTCGGCGGGGGGCCCGGAAGGGGGCGGAGTTGTCGTGGCCATGCCTCCATGGTGACGGTTGAGGGGCCCGCCGTCCCAATCACGACGTCGTCCGGGTCACCGATCCTGGTGACGGTAGTACCGGTTGCGGGGTCGCAGGACGGCCGTCGCGAGGACGGCGGCGAGCACCGACGCGACGAGGATGGCCACCTTGGCGTCGTCGTCGTGAGCGCTGCCGAGCCCGTAGCTCAGTTCGGCGACGAGCAGGGACACGGTGAAGCCGATGCCCCCGAGGAGGGCGACGCCGGTGAGGTCCACCCACTTGATGCTCCGGTCGAGTTCTGCCCGGGTGATCCTGGTCGTGATCCAGGTCGTCGCGAGGATGCCGACGGGTTTGCCGAGGACGAGGGCGGCGATGATGCCGATCGTGACCGGACTGGAGAGAGCCGTCCTCAGGCCGTCGAGGCCACCGAAGGCGACCCCTGCGGAGAAGAACGCGAACACGGGGACGGCGAAACCGGTGGAGATCGGCCGGAAGCGGTGCTCGAAGACCTCGGAGAGCCCCGGTCCCGCATCCGGGCCGCCACTGGCCTGGCTCCGGATGACGGGGACGGCGAAACCGAGGAGGACGCCGGCGACGGTGGCGTGGACCCCGGAGGCGTGGATGAGCCCCCACACCAGGACGGCGACCGGCAGGAGGATGAACCAGTTCGCGGCGGGGTGCAGGCCGAAGAACCGTCGGAACCTCTGGGTCAGGAACACGTACGCCGCGAGCGGGACGATGGCGAGTGCCAACGGGACGACCTCGATCGCGCTGGTGTAGACGAACGCGATGATGCCGATGGCGATGAGGTCGTCCACGACGGCGAGGGTCAGCAGGAAGATGCGCAGCGCGCTGGGCAACCTCGAGCCCACGATGGCGAGGACCGCGACGGCGAAGGCGATGTCGGTCGCGGTGGGGATGGCCCACCCCCGCACCGCCTCCGGGTCGGAGGCGTTGACGGCGGTGAAGATCAGGGCGGGGACGAGGACTCCGCCGAACGCGGCGGCCACCGGCACGATCGCCTTGCTGACCTTCCGCAGCTCTCCGGCGACGAACTCCCGTTTGAGCTCCAGCCCGACGAGGAAGAAGAAGATCGCCAGGAGCCCGTCCGCGGCCCACTCCCCCACGCTCAGGTGCAGCCCGAGACCCTCCGGGCCGAACTCGAAGTCCCGGAGCGCGAAGTACGCCCCCGAGAGCGGTGAGTTCGCCCACACGACCGCCAGGACGGCGGCGACGACGAGGACGACCCCACCCACGGTCTCCTTCCGGAGGATCTCGCCGAGGCGGGTGGACTCCGAGGTCGTCTCTTCGGCGAAGAGTCCGGGAGCGACGGCGGGAGGCGGGGAAGAGGGCAGGTCGTCGTGTGGCATCGTCGTCCTGTCTTACCAGACGACGCCGGGGCGGGCACGGGTCGAGGTGACGGCGACCGTCACGCCCGTGTCAGAGCCGGGGCGAACGTCGCCGCGACGACGGTGACGTCGTCGGCCTGCTCGTCGTCGCCGACCAGCTCGGCGACCTTCTGCACGATGTCGCTCGGGTCACCGGACGAGATGAGCATCAGTTGGAACTGGCTGAAGGCGTGCAGTTCGTCCGGGAAGAGGTCGAGGACCCCGTCGCTGATGCAGACGATCGTGTCGCCTGGGTGCAGCTGGTCGGCGTAGGACGTCCAGCGGTCCCCGAGGCCGATGGGGAGGTCGGACGACTGCAGCCGCTCCACGAGACCGGTGGCGCGCCGGATGAGCGCCAGCCCGTGTCCGCCGTCGGCCCAACGGATCTCGCCCGACGGCGTGATGCGGGCGTGGAAGCACGTGGTGAACTGGACGTCGCCGTCACCGCTCGCGAGGCCCGTCGTCGCACGACGCAGGGCCACGGCGGGGTCGAGATCGTCCGACGAACTGCGGATGACGGAACGCACGGCGGCGGCGATCATCCCCGCTCCGACGCCTTTGCCCATGACGTCCCCCACGGTCAGGGCGATGCCGTCCGGGGTGGGATACCAGTCGTAGAAGTCGCCCCCGACGGCGCGGGCGGGGATGCACCTCCCCCGGACGGCGAACATCTCGGGAAGGAGGCTCGTCTTCGGTGGCAGGAGCGACTGCTGGATGGTCGCGGCCCGGTCGAGCTCCCGTTCGACCGCGTGCTGCTGCGCTCGGGACAGCTCCACCTTGCGGCTCGCCTGCCGGGCGAGCTCGTTGATGGCGAGGCCGATGGTGGCGTAGATGGCCAGGGAGAAGGCGATGCGGATGAACTCGCTGGGCGCGCGTCCGCTCGGCTCGATCACGAACGGCAGCATGAAGGTGACCGCCGATCCGATCAGCAGCCACACGATGCTGAGCCGCCCCGGCCACACGGCGATCCAGACGATCGGCAGCAGGATGATGGGGATGAAGACGGACCCGCTGTCACCCGTTCCGTAGCGGAGCAGGCCCACCGCGACGAAGTCGGCGGCGGGGATGACGATCTCCCAGGTGAGCAGGCGGGGACGCCGGGAGACCACCGAGGCGAAGACGACGCCGCAGAACGCGGCGAAGACGCCGGCCCACATGCTCGGTGCATCGCTGACGGGCAGCCACGGGATGAGCGTGCTCACGACCGCGGCGAGCAACACGAAGAGGAAGACGAAGCCCTGCTTGAGCAGGGCGACGTGACGTCGCGAGCCGGCCGACATGACCCGCGCGAGGAGGCCGGAATCGCCCCAGACGCTGGGGCGCAGGGTGTCGTTGCCCAACTGACTGACGCTCATGACCCAAGGCTAGGGCGACCGGGCCTCCATCGGGGATAAGGCGATGCCCCAGAACGTGGGGCGAGGACGAGAAACGGCCCCTCCCGGGGAGGGAAGAGCCGTCTCGATGCGGAGGATAGGGGATTCGAACCCCTGAGGGCTTGCACCCAACACGCTTTCCAAGCGTGCGCCATAGGCCACTAGGCGAATCCTCCAGGGCGGGCACACGGTGAACCGGCGCACGACCGAGACCAGCGTACCGGACTCCGCGGGGCCCGGGGGACGCCCCCGTGTCGCTGCTGACCTTGAGGCTCCCTCATGGCTACCGTCGGGGCATGACCGACGCGCACCGCCCCTCCTCGGAGCACCTCGACGCCGCCCTGCCGCCGCGGGCCCGCGCCGTCGTCGCCGCCCTCCGTGCCGCCGGCGCCGAGGGCGAGGTCCGCGAATTCGACGAGTCGACGCACACGGCCGCACAGGCCGCCGCCGCCCTCGGCTGCGAGGTGGGCGCCATCGCCAGCAGCCTGGTGTTCCACACCGGCGGGGAGGCCCTGCTCGTGCTCACCAGCGGCGCCCACCGGGTCGACACCGACCTGGTGGCGTCGACGCTCGGCCGGGGCCCGATCATGCGGGCGAACGCCGACCAGGTGAAGCGCGCGACCGGCCAGGTCATCGGCGGCGTGGCCCCGGTCGGCCACCCCCGCCCGGTGCGGACGCTCGTCGACACCGCGCTCGAGACCCACGACGTGCTCTGGGCGAGCGCCGGCACCGCGAACACCGTCTTCGCCACGACGTTCGCCGAGCTGGTGCGCGTGACCGGGGGCACCCCGGCGCGCGTCGCCTCCGACGACCTCTGAGACCGGCTTCCTCGGTCCTCGACGTCGGCGGCCACCCGTAGCATCTCCCCATGCCGCCCCTCACGTCCGCCCGCGTCGACGCCTGGCTCTGGGCCGTCCGGCTCTACAAGACCCGCTCGGCCGCCAACGCCGCCTGCCGGGCCGGTCACGTGCGGGTGAACGGCGAGCGCGTCAAGGCCGCCCAGGGCGTCCGTCCCGGCGACGAGGTCCGGGCGCGCATCGCGGGCTTCGAGCGGATCGTCGTCGTCAAGACCTGCCTCGTGAAGCGCGTCGGTGCTCCGGCCGCGGCCGAGGCGATGACCGACCTCACTCCCCCGCCACCACCGCGCGAAGAGGTCGCCGCCGTACCGGTCCGCGACCGAGGCGCGGGCCGCCCGACCAAGCGCGACCGTCGCGAGATCGAGCGCCTCAGGGACCGCGCAGAGAACTGACACTCGCTCGACTCCCCCGATCGCGGGCTCCCCGCACTGGGGTGGGACGCCCCGGTATCTGTGCGAACGCATCGTCTACGCTGAGGGCACGGCGCTGCCCCGACAGCAGCAGCCTCGGGTCGGGGGACTCGGGGTCACGCCGACCCCGGGGGGACGACATGAACACGACCGACGCGGCCATGCCGACCGAGCGCGGCACCGTGACGGTGCGGCCACGGCGCGAACTCGCCCGGAGCGCCACGCTCACCGGCGTCTTCAGCCTGTCCCCCGTGCTGATCGCGGTGCTGTGGCTGACCCTGCCGAGCGGTCGCCAGAGCGGCGTGCTGGCCGTCACCTGCGGCGTCGTGGTGATGGGACTGCTCATGTACTGGCGCTACCGCCTCTCGTACGCGGCCGTCACGCGCAGCGAGTTCGTCAAGCGGGGGTGGTTGCCCGGCTTCGTCCGGCTGCGGCGCGACGAGGTCGACTCCCTCGTGCTCGTCCGCACCTACCGGGACCACTCGACCGAGACCGTCACGCAGCTGCTCGCCCTCGACGACGAGGGGCGACGCCTGTTCCGGATGCGGGGCACGTACTGGTCGGAGGCGTCCGTGCACGCCGTCGTCGACGCACTCGGGATCCCGACGACCGTCCTGCCCCGGGCCCTCACCCGCCGCGAGTTCTTCGCGGCCTACCCCGACAGCCCCTACTGGTACGAGAGCCGCCCGTGGATCGGGGTCACCATCGCCTGCGGCCTGTTCGCCCTGGCGACCGGCACGCTCGTGGTGCTCTTCCAGGCGTTCGGCAGCGACGCCTGACGCCGTGCCCGCACGCTCGGGCCGGTGCACCGCCGCTGGCCGGCACCGCCTCGGGGCTGCACCGACCCAGGGCTCAGCGGCGACGCAGCGTGCCGAAGTTGCCCTTGACGACCTCGCGCACGACCGCCTTGCCGGCACTCGACCCGAGGACCTCGCCGAGCAACCCGCCGGTCGATCCGGACCCCGACGAACGGGACCCCGAGGAGGCGCGGGTCGTCGTCCCGCGCCCGGCACGCGCCTTCGCGGCCGCCCGCTCGGCTCGCTCGAACTCCTTCTGCTGACGTTCGTACTCGGCCTGGGCGGCCTTCCGCTCGCGCTCGGCGGCGGTGACCGCCTGGGCGTCCGCCTTCTCGCGGGCCGCCGCCTCCTTCAGCTGGGCGTCGATCGTGGCCTGACGTGCCGCGGCGTCGGTCCGTTCGCGCTGGTCGAGCGCGGCCGCCTCGAGCTTGCGGGCCAGGATCTCCCGGGCCGAGTCGCGGTCGATCGACGCCCCGTAGGCGGCGATCAACGGCGACGCCGCGACCGCCGCGGTCATGACGTCGGCAGGGGTCGGCGACATCGAACCGCGCGGGGCACGGAGGCGCGTCCACGCGACCGGGCTGGGAGCCCCCTTCTCGTTCATGACCGTCACCACCGCCTCCCCGGTGGCGAGGCCGGTGAGCACCGCGGCGAGGTCGTAGTCGCTCGTCGGGTACGTCGACACCGTCGCCCGCAGGGCCTTCGCGTCGTCGGGCGTGAAGGCGCGGAGCTGGTGCTGGACGCGCGAGCCGAGCTGGGCGAGCACCTCGCCGGGGACGTCCTTCGGGGTCTGGGTGACGAAGACGATGCCCACGCCCTTGGAACGGATGAGCCGGACGGTCTGCGTGATCTGCGCCAGGAACTCCTTCGAGGCGTCGGCGAACAGCAGGTGCGCCTCGTCGAAGAAGAAGACGAGCTTCGGTTTGTCGAGGTCGCCCACCTCGGGCAGGTCGTTGTAGAGGTCGGCGAGCAGCCACATCAGGAAGGTCGAGAACAGCGCCGGCTGGTCGTGCACGCCGGGCACCTCGAGCAGGCTGACGACGCCACGACCGTCCTCGGCCGTGCGGAGGAACTCGGCGGTGTCGATCTCGGGCTCGCCGAAGAACGCGTCGGCCCCCCGGTCGGCGAACGTGATCAGCTCGCGGAGGATCACCCCGACGGTCTGTCTGCTCAGCCCGCCCAGCCCCTCGAGCTCGCCCTTGCCCTCGTCGCTCGTCAGCCAGGTCAGCACGGCCCGCAGGTCGGACAGGTCGAGCAGCGGCAGACCGGCCTGCGCGGCGTAGTGGAACACCAGGCCGAGGCTGCTCTCCTGCGTGTCGTTGAGGCCGAGCACCTTGCTGAGCAGCAGCGACCCGAAACCGCTGACCGTCGCGCGGACCGGCACGCCGGTGCCCTTGCCGCCGAGGGCGAAGTACTCGGTCGGTGCCGCCTGCGGCGACCAGTCCTGGCCGATCCCCCGCGTGCGGGCCAGCAGCTTCTCGTTCGCCTCGCCCGGCGTCGCGATGCCCGACAGGTCGCCCTTCACGTCGGCCGCGAAGACCGGGACCCCGGCCGCCGAGAGCTGCTCGGCGAGCACCTGCAGGGTCCTGGTCTTGCCCGTGCCGGTCGCACCGGCCACGAGCCCGTGCCGGTTGAGCACCGCGAGCGGGATGCGCACGGGCACGTCGACCCGGGCATCGCCGTTCACGAGGGCGCCGAGCTCGAGGGCGGGACCGTCGAAACCGTAGCCCGCGCGGACGAGGTCGACCGCCGACTCGTCGAGCGGCCCGCCGGGCGGGACGGGCAGGCCGTCGACCGGGGTGCCGGCGACCGGCTCGGGTTCGGTCAGCCCGGCGTCCGCCGCGGCGTCGGCGACGTCCGCCTCGGCCGCGAGCCGCTCGGCCCGCGCGAGTGCCGCCTCCGCGTCCTGCTTCGCCTTCTCGGCGGCGGCGACCGCTGCGGCGGCCTCCGCCCTGGCCTGCTCGAGCGCGTCCGTCATGCGGCCAGCCTAGGCACCCTGCGCACCGCGGTCCGGGCGAGTTCGGCCACACCGGGCGACGCCGCACGCCGGCCTCGTCCGGACCCGCCCGTGATCGACCGCGCGAGCGGCGCCGAGAGCGCCCCGGTCGTCGACCCCGCGAGCGGCACCGTCAGGCGTGGCGCCCCTGCCAGATCCAGCCGCGACCCCGCACGCGCTCCTGCTCGTCGAGCAGCCGGTGCGCGACCGGGGCCCAGAGGACGACCGCGACCCCGGCACCGATCAGTAGCCCGCCGATCGTGTCGGTCAGCCAGTGCGCCCCGAGGTAGGTGCGGCTGAGCAGCATCAGCACCGTGTAGGCCGCGCCCGCGACCCACACCCAGACGCGTCGCAGGATCACCCCGAGCACGACGGCCAGCGTGGCGGCGTTGGACGTGTGGCCGGAGGGGAACGAGCCGTAGTCGCTCACCACGAGGATGTCCTCGGGACGGGCCCGGCCGAACGTGTGCTTGACGACCTGGACCACGCCCGCGCTGAGCGCGCAGGCGGCGATCCAGTAGAGCGCGGCCCACGGGCGACGGCGCAGCAGGAAGAGGGCGGCGACGCCCAGCGGGACGACGAAGACGCCGACCACGCCCGCGCCGATCGAGTTGAAGATCAACGAGGGGACGTCCCAGAACGGGCTGCGGTGCTCGACCAGTTCGCCCATGAACCGCTCGTCGACGCCGATCACCCCCGACCGGGCCGTGATCACGACGCCGAGCAACAGGACGACGCCGATGGCGCCGAGCGCGCTGAACACCCACCAGCGGCGCTGCACGCGGCGGGCCACCCGTTCTTCGGACGGCGAGGCGGGCTTCGGGGCGAGCGGGTCGGTGCGCATCCCCAGACGGTACCGGGAGGCGCGGGTCGGCGACCGGGAGGCACCGGTCGGCGACGGACGACCGGGAGGCGCGGGTCAGCGACCCAGCGCCGGCACCGTCCGCGGGCGCACCAGCAGCCACAGGCTCGCGATGGCCACGCACGAGGTGGCGACCATGACGCTGCCCATCGGCACGGCGGACCCGATGCCGAGGAACCCGACCACCGGCGAGATGAGCCCCGCCAGGCCGAAGTTCAGCGCGCCGAGCAACGACGCCGCCGTCCCTGCCTCCTTGCCGTGGTTGGCGAGCCCGAGCACCTGGACCTGCGGGAACGAGAAGCCGCAGGCCGCGATGAAGAACCACAGCGGCACGAGGATGCCCACGAGCCCGGCACCGAGCGAGTCGAGCACGACGATCGACGCGGCGGCGAGCAGCAGGACGATCGTCGAGCAGGCGAGGATCCACTGCGGCCCGACCCGCCGGGCCAGCCGCGAGCTGATCTGGACGCCGGCGACGATCCCGAGCGAGTTGATCGCGAACAGGTAGCCGTACTGCTGGGCGTTCAGGCCGTAGACCTCCTGGAAGAGGAACGACGAGGCCGACAGGTACGAGAACAGGCCCGAGAAGACCATCGCCCCGATCAGGGCGACGCCGACGAAGATCCGGTCGCTGAAGAGCACCTTGTAGCGCTGCCCGAGGGTCGTGTGCCCGGCCTCGTGCCGCCGGGCGGGCGGCAGGGTCTCGACGATCAGGAAGATCGCGGCGATGATCACGAACGCGCCGTAGGCCACGAGGAACACGAAGATGCCGCGCCAGCTGGTGAAGGCCAGCAGCTGCGAGCCGATGACGGGCGCGACGATGGGGGCGAGCCCGTTCACCAGGGCGAGACGCGACAGCATGCGCACGAGCGGCAGCCCACCGAACAGGTCGCGCACCGTCGCCATGGCGACGACGCCCCCGGCGGCGGCACCCATGCCCTGCAGCACCCGGAAGACGGCGAGCAGCTCGATGGTCGGCGCGCTGGCGGCGCCGATGCTGGCGAGGATGTGAACGGCGGTCGCGACGATCAGCGGCGTGCGACGGCCGACCTTGTCGCTCCACGGCCCGACCAGCAGCTGCCCCACCCCGAAGCCGATCGTCGTCGCCGTCAGCGTCAGCTGGATGACGCCGCTGTCGACGGAGAAGTCCCGGCTGAGTTCGGGGAACGCCGGCAGGTAGAGGTCGATCGTGAACGGCCCGAGCGCGGTGAGCGCGCCGAGCACGACGACGTAGACGAGCCGCTGGCGGCGGGTCAGGGAGTCACCCGGGTGGACGACGGTGGTCACGAGGCAGGTCCTGTCTGGGGGGTCGCGGAGGGGCGGTCACGGAGGGAGGGCATGGGGCGGTCACGGATCGGGGCACGCGAGGAGGCGCGGCCACGACGACGAGGCCGGCTCGCGGCTCGAATCGATGCGACCGGGCCGTCGCGCACGACCACCACGGGATCGCGGGGGGGGTGGGAGGAGGGAGGGGAACGGCGTCGCTGCACGACACCCGTCGGTTCTCACCCTAACCCTGCCGTGCACCCCCGCGACAGCCCTTCCGCCTCGGCGGCTCGCGCCGTGCCGTGTCGGCGCGTCGGCCCGGTCTAGGCTCGACCTGGCCTCGGACGCGATCGTCCCGTCCGAGCACCCGAGGAGGAACGTCCATGGTCGACGCGCGCATCGTCCAGACCACGAAGGCACTGCACGCCGCCGTCGTCGAGCTCGCCTCGACCCGGCCCGTGTCGAGCATCTCGGTCGCCGACGTCACCCGGGCCGCGGGCATCAACCGCGCCACGTTCTACAGCCACGCGACCTCGCCCGGCAGCCTGCTCACCGCGGTGCTCACCCCCGAGCTCGACGCGATCCGTGACGAGGACCACGCGCTGCGGCTCGACGGCCGGGCCGACGGCCCCGACGCGACGCGGCGTGCGATGGAGAAGGTCGTCGACCACGTCGTGCGGTACCGCGAGATCTACCGTCTCGCCCTGCCCGACCCGCTCGACGCGTCGATCCACCAGGCGCTGGCCCGCCACTTCGAGGAGTCGAGCGTGCAGCACCTCGCCGGCCTGCCCGCCGGCAGCCTCCCCGAGGGGCTCGCGGTGCACATCGCCGCCGGCCACCTGGCACACGGGCTCGTGGGAGCCGTCGAGGCCTGGCTCGGCGGCAAGCGGACGAGCCGCCGCGCCCTGCTCGACACCATGAACCTCATGCTGCCCACCTGGTGGGGTTGACCCGCAGCGCTCCCCGTTCCGACGGCTCGGCGGGCCGCCCAGCCGCCTAGGAGGCGCGCAGCAGTCCCGGCCCCACGCGCAGCACCCCGTCGGTGAGCGGTTCGCATCGCACTCCCCCGCGGCCCCGGAGCGCGCGGAAGGCCCCCGCGCCGAACACCACGTCCATCCACGCGCACGGGTTCGCCGCCCGGTTCGCGCGGAACGACACCGGGCCGTCGCCCGTGTCGAGGTCGAACTCGCGACCCACGAGGGCGTCGACGTCGATGCCGCGCACGACCACGTTGCGACGCGTCAGGGCGGCGTCGAGCACCGTGCCCTCGGGCAGGCCGAGCTCGCGGGCCAGGTGCCCGAGCTGCTCGGCGGCGAACAGGGTGACCGAGGCCCCGCGGTGCGCCGGGGCGTTGAAGTAGCGGTCGCCCACGATGCCGAGGTGGGCGCGCACGGTGACGGCGTCGTGCGACTCGGGGCCCGTGGTCGGGGCCGGGCCGTCGGCGGGGCGGCCCACGTAGCGGGACCGGGGCGAGGCGAGCAGCGACTCGACGGTGACCGGCGTCGCGGACGCGGCCCGCGCCTCCTGCGCTCGTCGGTCGGTGTCCACGGACGCACGATACCGCCCGCCGACGGCACCGGCCGGGCACCCCGTGCGGGGTGCCCGGCCGGTGCCGGTGCTGCCCGAGGGCAGCGGGAGTGCTACTTGGTGAGCGGCTCGAGCGTCGTGTCGTTGGCGTACGCCTCGGCGGCGTTGTCCTTGGTCACGATCTGCGGGGGCAGCAGGTAGGCCGGGACGACCTTGCTGCCGTTGTCGTACGACTCGTCGTCGTTCGTCTCGGCCTTGTCGCCCTTGCTGAGCGAGCTGACCATCGCGACGGCCTGCTTCACGAGGTTGCGGGTGTCCTTGTTGATGGTCGAGTACTGCTCGCCGGCCATGATCGACTTGACCGACTCGACCTCGGAGTCCTGACCGGTGACGGTCGGGATGTCCTTGCCGGCCTGCTTCACCGAGGTGATGATGGCGCGGGCCAGGGTGTCGTTCGGGCTCAGGACGCCGTCGAGCTCCTTGTCACCGTAGGTGCTGGTGAGCAGCGAGTCCATGCGACGCTGGGCGTTCTCGGGCTTCCAGCCGTCGGTCGCCGTCTGCTTGATGTCGGTCTGGCCCGAGGCGACGACGAGGGTGCCGTCGTCGATCTTCGGCTGCAGGACGCTCATCGCGCCGTCGAAGAAGACCTTCGAGTTGGCGTCGTCCGACGAGCCGGAGAACAGCTCGACGTTGTAGGGGCCGTCGGCCTTCTTCGCGGCCATGCCGTCGAGCAGGGCCTGGCCCTGGAGCTCGCCGACCTTGAAGTTGTCGTACGCGACGTAGTAGTCGACGTCCTCGGTGTTGAGGATCAGGCGGTCGTAGGCGATGACCACGGCGCCGGCGTCGTGGGCGGCCTTGACCTGGGTGCCGAGCTGGCCACCGTCGGCCGCGCCGATGATGATGACCTTCGCGCCCTTGGTGACCATGGACTGGATCTCGTCCTGCTGGTTGGCCACGGTGCCGCTGGCGGCCGCGTACTGCACGTCGGGCTTGAACCCGGCGTCGGTGAGGTCCTTGGTGAACAGGTCGCCGGCGAGGACCCAGTTCTCGCTGGTCTTGGCCGGCAGGGCCACGCCGATGGTCGAGCCGGACTCGAAGCCCGAGGCCGCGTCGCCCGAACCCGCGTCGGTGCGGGCCGAGTTCGAGCAGCCGCTCAGGATCAGCGTCGTTGCTGCGGCGACCGCGAAGGTCGTCAGCGCGAGTTTGCGCATGCTGTGTCTACTTTCTCGTTGTGAGGGGTGATGCCGTGTGGTCGCCCGCGGTGCGGACTCCCGGTGGAGGCGCGCCCGGCCGTCGATGGACGGGCGCGCGGGTGGTGGGTCTAGTTGGGCGTCGTGGCCTTGGGACGCTGCACGTCCGAGATGTCGCCGTTCGGGGTGAGGGCGGGCTCGGTCGTCTCGGCGTCGCGACCGACGCCGTTCTGGGCGCCCGGGGGCAGGTCGGAGGCCGCGATGCCGTTCTTGTCGCGACGCAGGCCCCGGGTGAGGAACCCGGTGATGGACGGACGACCCTGGCTCTTGTTGTAGACGTCGACCGCGACCGCGATCAGGAGCACGAGGCCCTTGATCATCTGCACCTTGTCGGAGCCGACGCCCATGAGCTGCAGGCCGTTGTTCAGCACGGCGATGACGAAACCACCGACGATCGAGCCGGTCACCGTGCCGATGCCGCCGGCGACGGCGGCGCCACCGATGAAGACCGAGGCGATGGCGTCGAGCTCCCAGTTGAGGCCGTCCTGCGGGCCGGAGGCACCGGCACGGGCGACGTAGATCATGCCGGCCAGGGCGGCGAGCACGGACATGTTCATCATGACGAAGAAGTTGATGCGCTTAGCCTTGACGCCCGAGAGCTCGGCGGCGTGCGAGTTGCCACCCACCGCGTAGATGTGCCGACCGAAGATCGTGTTCTGCGTGACGAAGCCGTAGACCAGGACGAGCACGCCGAGGATGATGCCCGAGATCGGGAACGACGTCCCGACGCGGCCGCCGGCGAACAGCGTCGCGGCGTAGGCGATGATCGCGACCAGCACGACCAGCTTGACGGCGCTGACCCAGAGGGGAGCCCGCTCGGAGCCCATCTTCTGCTGGATGCGACGCAGGCGGAACTCGTTGTAGACCACGGCGACGATGATGACGAGGCCGAGCAGCAGGGTCGCGTTGTTGTAGCCGGTGTTCGGACCGAACTCGGGGAGGTAACCCGCGCCGATGACCGTGAATCCCTCGGGGACCGGGATGGTGTCGGCGTTGCCGACGAACTGGTTGGCACCGCGGAAGAGCAGCATGCCGGCCAGCGTCACGATGAAGGCGGGGACGCCGACGTAGGCGACCCAGAAGCCCTGCCAGGCGCCGATGACCACGCCGACCACGAGGCCGAGCAGGATCGCGGCACCCCACGGAAGACCCCAGCTGTCCATCGCCTTGGCGACGACGATGCCGCTGAAGGCGGCGACCGAACCGACCGAGAGGTCGATGTGCCCGGCCACGATGACCATGACCATGCCGATGGCGAGGATCAGGATGTACGAGTACTGGCTGACCAGGGCGATGAGGTTCGTGGGCTGCAGGGTGAGCCCGTCGGTCAGCACCTGGAAGATCAGGATGGCCACGACGAGCGTCGCGATCATGCCGAACTGGCGCGCGTTCGACGTGTTGCCGCCGAACACCTTCTTCAGGTCTTTGATGCCACTCATGCGGCTTGCTCCTTCTTCTTCGAGGTCATGGTTCGCATGAGCGTCTCGGCGTCGGCCTCGGAGGCCTCGATCTCGTTCGTGACGGAACCCTCGAAGATCGTGTAGATGCGATCGGAGAGCCCCAGCAGCTCGGGCAGTTCGGACGAGATGACGATCACGCCTTTGCCCTGGGCCGCGAGCTGGTTGATGATGTTGTAGATCTCGAACTTGGCGCCCACGTCGATGCCTCGCGTGGGCTCGTCGAGGATGAGCAGGTCGGGGTCGGTGAACATCCACTTCGCCAGGACGACCTTCTGCTGGTTGCCGCCGGACAGCTTGGCGACCCCTTCGTCGACCGTGGGGGTCTTGACGCGCAGGCTCTTGCGGTAGTCCTCGGCGATCGAGTGCTCTTCGTAGGTGTTGACCACGGAGGCCTTCGAGATCTTGGTGAGCTTGGCCGCGACCGTCGAGCGCTTGATGTCGTCGAGCAGGTTGAGCCCCAGCACCTTCCGGTCTTCGGAGACGTAGGCCAGGCCGTTGTCGATCGCGTCCGAGACGTTCTTGATCTCGATCTTCCGGCCGTCCTTGACGATCTCGCCCGAGACGAACTGACCGTACGAGCGTCCGAAGATGCTCATCGCGAGTTCGGTGCGACCGGCGCCCATCAGGCCAGCCAGGCCGACGATCTCGCCCTTGCGCACGGTGATGGACGAGCCCTTGCAGACGAAGCGTTCGGCCGTCTGCGGGTGGCGCACCCACCAGTCCTTGACCTCGAAGAAGACCTCGCCGATCTTCGGGGTGCGGTCGGGGAAACGGCTGGCCAGGTTGCGGCCGACCATGCCGCGGATGATGCGGTCCTCGTTGACGCCGTCCTCTTTCACGTCCAGCGTCTCGATGGTCTTGCCGTCACGGATGATCGTGATGGAGTCGGCGATGGCCTCGATCTCGTTGAGCTTGTGGCTGATCATGATCGACGAGATGCCGCGACCCTTGAGGCCGCGGATGAGGTCGAGCAGGTGCTGCGAGTCGGCCTCGTTGAGGGCCGCGGTCGGCTCGTCGAGGATCAGCAACTTGACGTTCTTGTTCAGCGCCTTGGCGATCTCGACGAGCTGCTGCTTGCCGACGCCGAGGTTCTTGATGGCGGTGTCGGGGTCGTCCTTGAGGCCGACGCGGGCGAGCAGGTCGATGGCCTTCGTCTTCGCCGCGCGCCAGTCGATGGCCCCGAAGCGGGTCGGCTCGTTGCCGAGGAAGATGTTCTCGGTGATCGAGAGCTCGGGGATCAGCGCCAACTCCTGGTGGATGATGACGATGCCCTGCGACTCGCTCGAGCGGATGTCGCGGAAGCGCATCTCGGCACCCTGGTAGACGATGTCGCCCGTGTAGGTGCCGAACGGGTAGACACCCGAGAGGACCTTCATCAGCGTCGACTTGCCGGCGCCGTTCTCGCCGCAGATCGCGTGCACCTCACCGGCGCGGACCTGCATCGACACGTCGTCGAGCGCCTTGACGCCCGGGAACTCCTTCGTGATGGAGCGCATCTCGAGGATGACGGGAGAGTCAACGCCCATGCGGGGCACCCCCGGGGATGTGGCTGCTCGCGAGCTGTTCGCTCTGCGTCACGGCACTGGGCACGTCGTCCTCGACCTTCGACCTCGTCGTCGTCCGCCGGTGATGTGCACCGACGGGCATCCTGTGATTCGTCGCCGCCGTGCCGGGCCGTCCGTCGAGCCTGGCGAAGGGGCCGGACCCGCCGAATGTGACCGTTCACACTGCGACTGGAGCAAAGCTAATCCCGAGAGGGGGTGCTGTCAAATGCCGATGCCGATCCGTTATGGAACACGGGCCGACCGACGCGCGCCGCGCCTCCTGACGGCTCGTCCCGCCGTGCGGTGACGGGCCGTCAGAGGAACCAGGGGCGCGAGGTCGACCCGCGCACCACCAGTTCCGGAGGGATCAAGGTGCGATCGACGACCGTGCCGCCCTCGAGCTCGGCCACGACGAGTTCGACGGCGCGTCGGCCGATCAGGGCGAAGTCCTGACGCACGGTCGTGAGCGGCGGCCACAGGTGCGGCGCGGTCGGCGAGTCGTCGAAGCCGACGACGCTGACCTCGCGGGGCACGTCGACGTCGGCCTCGCGGAAGGCGTGCAGCAGGCCCACGGCCATCAGGTCGTTGGCCGAGAACACGGCGGTGAAGTCGCGGCGACGCAGCAGTTCCTGCCCGGCCGTGTAGCCGAAGTCGGCGGTCAGGTCGCCGAGGATGGGCGGCTCGATCGACAACTCGGCCTCGCCCATCTCGAAGAGGAAGCCCTGCATCCGCTCGTCGGCCTCGATCCAGTCCTGGGGTCCGGCGACGTGCACGATGTGCCGGTGGCCGAGGTCGATCAGGTGCCGGGTCGCGAGGCGCGCCCCTTCGAACTGGTCGACCGAGAGGCTGTGCGCCCGGGCCCGCTGCGTCGAGTCGAGCGCGACGATGGGGACGTCGAGGTCGAGCTCGTCGATCACGTCGAAGAACTTGCGTTGCGGGGCGATGACGATGATCGCCTCGACCGCCTGGTTTGTGAGCAACTGCAGGCTCGCCCGGACGTCGTCCGACACCGTCGTCGTGCTCGCGATGCTCAGCCGGTAGCCGGCCGTCCGGGCCGCGACCTCGATGGCGTTGACGATCGTCTGCGGACCGAAGTGGACGTTCTGCAGGGTGAGCACGCCGATGGCCTTCGACCGGCTGGTGACCAGCGCCCGCGCGGCCTGGTTCGGTCGGTAGCCGATCTCGTCGATGACGTCGAGCACCTTCTGCCGCGTGCTCGGCCGGATGCTGGGACTGTCGTTGAGCACACGCGAGACGGTCTGGTACGAGACCCCTGCGAGAGCGGCCACGTCGCGGATGTTGGGAGCACGCACCTTGTCGATGTCAGGCTTCACCGTCGCTCCGTCGCTCTGTGACCGGGCGATGTGACCGTACACATCGTCGTCCGGAGACCATTATGCATTCCCCGGAGGTCGCCGACGTCCCGGACGGGGGTCACCGCCCCGTCGCGACGCCCGGCGCCGGCACCGGCATCGGCGGAGCGGCGGCACGATCGGCGGGCAGGAGGCGCGGTCACCGTCCCCGGGGCACCGCGCGGCCGCTCAGGGCGAGCGCGAGCACCGCGACGCCCGTGCCGACGGCGAAGCAGGCGACGAAGGCGAGGGGGCTGGACGCGCCGCCGAGCACCCCGAACGCGGCGCCGGTCAAGGCCAGCGCGACGGCCGAACCGGTGGAGTCGGCGATGGTCAACGCCGAACTGTTGAACCCGCGCTCGGACTCGGTCGACAGCGCGAGGACGAGCACCGAGAAGCGCGGGTACATGAACCCCATGCCGAATCCCGCGACGGCCCAGGTGGCGATGAGGAAGGCCGGGGGCAGGTGGAACAGGGGGGTCAGCGCGGCGACCACGACGCCGAGGAGCACGAGGACGATGCCGATGCGGATGCCGTCGCGCTGGGCCACCCGGTCGCCGAGCCTGCCCTGCACCCAGCTCGCGAACGCCCAGCCGAGCGCCCCCAGGGTCAGCGTCACGCCGGATGCCGAGGCGCTGAAGTCGTATTCGGCCGAGAGCATGTACGGGATGTAGACCTCGCTGCCGAGGAACGCCGCCCCCGCGAGACCGCGCAGCAGCACCAGGGTGGGCAGCCCCGGCGCGGCGCGCAGCGTGCCCGGCGGCAACAGGGGCCGGAGCGCCACGGCGAGCACGACCACCGCCACCACGATGACGACGACGGTCAGCCAGGTCGGGAACTCGGAGACCAGGTTGAGGGCCAGCACGCCGAGGGCCGCGCCGACCGACCAGAGGATGCGACCGATGCTCCAGGGCACGCGCCGCGCGCCCTCGGCCACCACGGGCGGAGGGACGCGACGCAGGCTCGGCAGGACGGCGAAGAACGCGGGCACGGCGAGGCCGAGTGCACCGAGGAAGACCCAGTGCCAGCCCACCGTCTCGGCCACGACGCCCGCGACGAGTGGCCCGACGAGACCCGGGACGACCCAGGCCGCGGCGAACCCCGCGAAGATCGACGGGTGCAGGCCCGGCGGGTAGAGCCGGGCGACCATGACGTAGAGGCCGACGATGACCGCGCCGGAGCCGACGCCCTGCACCAGACGGCCGACCAGCAGCACGACCATGTCGGGCGCGGTGCCGACGACGAGCAGCCCGACGGCGAACAGCAGCATCGAGGCGATGACCACGACGCGCGGCCCGCTGCGGTCGGCCCAGTTGCCCGCCACCACCATGCCGACCAGGCCGGACGCGAGGGGGGCCGCGAAGCTGAGCGAGTAGAGCGCCTCGCCGTCGAGCTCACGGCTGATGATCGGCATGATCGTCGTGACCGCGAGCGACTCGAACGCCGCGATGCCGATCAGGGCGCACATGCCGAGGGTGGCCAGCCGGTACCGACCGCTGAGCACGCCCTCGGGGCGGGTGCTCACGGCGGCGGCGTCGGTCATGTCGTCAGCCTAGGCCGAGCCACCGACGGCACCCCCTCCCCTAGGATCGCCCTCAGGCGGCGAGGGGCGTCGCCTGCGTCTGGGGGTCTCTCTCGTGTCCACTTCTTCTCACCGCGCCGGGTCCGTCCGCGGTCTCGCCCTGACGGTCGCCCTCGGCGTCGTCCTCGGGCTCGGGACGACCACGGTCGCCGTCGCGGCTCCCGTCACCGCCGGTTCGACCTCGTCCCCGACGCTCGCCCAGCAGGACGCGGGTTCCGACCACGAGATGGGGGCATCGGGCGGCACCCGGGACGGGGCCGACGAACGCCTCTCCCGCGCCGCGGCCGTCTCGCCTCCTCGTGGCGTGCCCGGCTTCGACGTCAGCTCGTACCAGCCGTCCCCCGACTTCGCCGCCGCGCGTTCGGCGGGCGCCCGCTTCACGTTCGTCAAGGCCTCCGAGGGCGTGCCCGGCACCTACACGAACGGCAACCCCACCGGCAGCACCAACCGCTACCGTTCCGCCCAGTTCGCCGGCGCGCAGGCGGCGGGGCTGACGGCCGGTTTCTACCACTACGCGTTGCCCTTCTACTCGTCCGGTGCACCGCAGGCGCAGTTCTTCCTCGACAACGCCACCGCCTGGGAGCCCGGCATGCTGCCGCCGGTTCTCGACGTCGAGGTGTCGACCAACCCGACGAAGCAGGGTGGACGTTGCTGGGGGCTGTCGCAATCCGAGATGGTCACCTGGATCCAGTCGTGGATCGGCACCGTCGTCGCCCAGCAGGGCGTCCAGCCGCTCATCTACACCAACCAGGACTTCTGGAGCTCGTGCACGGGCAACAGCTCGGCGTTCCCGAAGGACCGCCTCTTCGTCGCGTACTACCCGACGGCGACCACGAACACCCCGGTCGCCCCGCCGACCTCGTCCTTCGCGACCTGGACGTTCTGGCAGTGGTCCCAGACCGAGGACTCGCCCTACCCCGGTGACCAGGACGTGTTCAACGGCACCGAGGCCGACCTCGCGGCCCTCACCCGCCCGACCACCCCGGCCGTGGGCCGTCTCTCGGGAGCCGACGCCTTCGCCACCGCGGCGACCATCGCCGCCAGTGCGTTCACCCCGCCGGTCGTCGTGAACGGCAACGCCCCGACCAAGGCCTCGATCCCCCTGGTCTACGTCGCGTCGCGCAGCACCTACCCCGACGCCCTCGCCGGGGGCGCGGCCGCCGGCTACCGGGGCGCTCCGGTCCTCCTGACCTACCCCGACACCCTGCCCGACGCGACCCGCGCCCAACTCGCCGAACTCCGCCCGCAACGCGTCGTCGTCCTGGGCGGGGTGGCCGCGGTCTCCGACACGGTCCGCCAGCAGCTCTCCCAGATCGCGACGACCGGCGCCGCCGGCGTCACCCGCGTCTCGGGTGCGGATCGTTTCGACACGTCTGCGACGATCTCGAGCACGACCTTCCCGAAGGGTCGGGGCGGGACGGCCTACGTCGCGACCGGCCTGGACTTCCCCGACGCCCTCTCGGGCGCAGCCCTGGCCGGCGGCCCCGACAAGGGCCCGATGCTGCTCACGCGGCCCGACGCCCTGCCGCAGACGGTCTCGGCCGAGCTCACCCGGCTGGCCCCCGCACGCATCGTCGTGCTCGGCGGGGTCAACGCGGTGGGAGAATCGGTCATCGCCCAGCTCCGGGCCGTCGCGCCCACGTCGCGGCTCTCGGGTGCCGACCGTTTCGACACCTCGGCCGTCATCGCCGCCGCCGGCTACCCCGCCGGTTCCGACGTGGCGTTCGTCTCGACGGGTGTGAACTTCCCCGACGCGCTCGCCGGAGCACCGACCGCGGGCCGGCTGGGCGGTCCCGTCCTGCTCACGCGACCCGACGCGCTGCCCGTGAGCGTGCGCACCGCCCTGACGAAGCTCGGCACCGACGGCCTGGTCGTGCTGGGTGGCCCCAACGCCGTCAGCCCGGCGGTCGAGGCCGGGCTCTGACCGGGGCCCGTCCCTGACGGACGCGCTCGACGTGGCCACGTGACGGAGGCGGGGGGGGGGGGGCCCCCCCCCCCCCCCCCCCCCGGGCGGGGCGGGGCGGGGGCGCCGGGGCGGGGGGGGGGGGGCGGGGGGGCGGGGGGCGGGGGCGCGGCGCGCCCCCCGCG
>NZ_JBSSDL010000013.1:0-93325 GCF_054060695.1 Frigoribacterium sp. 2355
TTCGATCCCCCCCCCCAGCAAAGACCACAACACAACGCCCGCCCCCCCCCCCCCCCCCCCCCCCCCCGCCCCGGCCCCCCCCCCCCCCCCCACCCCCCCCCCCCCCCCCCCCCCCCCCCCCCCCCCCGGCGGCCCCCCCCGGGGGGCGGGGGGGGGGGGCCCCCCCCCCCCCCCCCCCTCCTCGAGGCCTCGCGTCAGTCGAGGAAGTCGAAGACGAGATCGAGCGATCGGGCGGGATCGATCGGAGCGGTCGACCCTGCCGGGGCCGCGACGATGACGCTCAGGAGCCCGTGGGGCGTCAGCAGGATCGACCCGCCCCCGACGACCGGCGACCCGTCCTGGGCGGTCGCGACGAAGGCGCGCCCGCCGAAGGCGTCGGCCCGTTCGTCCTCGACCTGCTCGAGCGACAGCCCGTCGACGCCGCCCCCTGCGGGGACCTCGGCGTCCATGCCCGCCTGGTCGAGTTCCTGGACCGTGGCGATGAAGCCGACCCGGGACCCGTCGGCCTCGCTGGTCCACGTGCAGTTCGCCTCGTCGGACCCGATGGTCGAGGTCTCCGCCACGAGGGTCCGCCCCGTCACGAGATCGCCGAGGACGGCCCCCGCCGCCTCGCAGTCGGCCGGCAGGGTGAACTCGCCGGTCGGCTGGTCGGCGGCGTCCGCCGTGGCGGTCGCCTGCCCCGGGGACGACGACCGACCGGCGTCACCGGAGTCGGCACCGCCTCCGGTGCAGCCCGCGAGCAGGAAGGTCACGGCGACGGCTCCGACGACGGTCGAGAGTGCGGGCGTGGTGGTGGTGCGCATGGTGGTCCCCCGGTGCTGCGCCGGACCCCTTCCGACGACCGCCTCAGCCTAGACGGGTCGGTCCACCTCGGGGTGGGTCAGCTGCCGGGCCAGAAGCGGGTGATCAGGTCCTGGATGAACGGGATCAGGTCCTGCACCTGGTCGACGCCGGCGATCGCGACGGCCACGAGGGGCCACAGCGACACCACGAGCGTCGAGATCACGGCCGCCACCCCGAGCACCCAGGCCAGGGCACCGTTGCGCACCTTCACGATGAGCAGAAGCACGACCAGGGCGAGGACGTAACCGATGGCGATCGCCGCGACGATCGAGCCGACGGGCACGTCGAGGGCGCCGGCCGTGCCGCCGTCCGCCGCACCGATCAGGGTGAGCACGGGCAGCAGCACGCCGACGACGATCAGCACGCAGAGGACCACCGAGGTCACCAGGGCCGCCCAGACGGCCCGCGGCCGGGGGCGTCGGGTCGTCGTCGTGGTGCGCCGCCCGAACATCACTTCTCCGTCGTGGCGACGTCGTCGCCGTCGACGACGACCTGCGCGTCGCTGTCGGAGTCGACCTCGACCGTGACCCTTCCGCCGTCGACCGTCACGGTGACGTCGGCGTCGTGGGCGTCGCCCGAGGAGGCGCGGGTGGCGTCGCCGTCCGAGGCCCGGTTCTCGTCCACCGCGTCGGCCACGCCGTCCACGGCGTCGGCGGCCTTCTCGCGGGCGCCGGCGACGACCTCGGACGTCGTGTCCAGTGCGGCGGCGGTGACGTCGCCTGTCGTCGAGCGGGCGTCCTCGCCACGGTCCGCCGCGGAGTCGAGGGCGTCGGCAGCAGCGTCCCGCGCCTGGTCGGCCACGTCGCGGGCATCGTCGGCGACGTCGTCCGCCTTGGCGGCCGCCTCCTCGCCGACCTCGCCCGCGGTGGCCTTCGCCTGCTCGGCGACCTCGCCGGCCTTGTCGCCCAGCTCGCGGGCCTTGTCGGACAGGTCGCCCGCGGCCGTCCGGGCCTTGTCGGACAGGTCGCCCGCGGCGGTCGCGGCGCGGTCGCGTGCCTCGCCGGCGGCGGCCTTGGTCTTCTCGCCGGCCTCCTTCGCCCGGTCGCCGGCGTCGGACACGGTCTGCTTCGCCTTGTCGGCGGCGGCGTTCACCTTGTCGGCGGCGTCCTCGTCCGAGTCGAACGGGCCGTGCACGTCCGTGACGGTGACGTTGACCGTGACCTCCTCGCCGTCGAGCTGCCCGACGGCGTGCTTGACCTGCGTCCGGACGGTGTCGGCGAGCGTGGTGACGTTCGTCGGGTACTCGGCGACGACGGCGATGTCGACCACGAGTCCCTCGTCGGTGGTGCCGGCGCGGACGCCGGGGACGGAGCCCGTGCCGATCGCCGTGCGCAAGGCGCCGGCGAGCCGCTGGGACGCGGTGCCGAGGGCGTGGACGCCCGAGACGCCGAGGACGGTGACGCCGATCGTGTGCTCGAGGACCTCTTCGGGCGAGGTGGCCCGGGTGGACGCCGCGGCGTCGATGTCGATGGGGGTGACGTGGTGGGTGGACTCGCTCATGAGACCGGCCTTTCATCGTGGAACGTGGGTGGGGCGACGGACGGCCCCCGTCCTCGGGTCGAGGGCGAGGGCCGTCCGTGCGGTGGGGCGAGGGAGGTCAGTCGAGCCGCGTCGCGGACGACATCTGGCTGCGCAGACCGCCGTTGATCTGGATCACGACGGGCGTCTCGGTCCCGAGGACGCCGTCCCAGTGGGCGACGGCCTGGTCGATGCTCCGACGGATGTCGGTCGGCGAGACGCCGCGACGCGCGTTCGCGGTGACGCGCAGGACCGACTCGCGCTTGACGCGGAAGGCGGTCACGTCCACCGAGACGATGCCCGGGGTGTCGGCCAGCGCCTCCTCGAGGACCTGTTCGGCGACCTTCGCGTCGACGACCAGGCGACCACCGGTGGTCTGGTCGCGACGCGACCCCTCGTCGACCGTGAGCAACGTGCCGGTCTGGCCGTGTCCCTGTCGCAGGGCGAACCAGGCGAGCAGGACGATCAGCACGAGGCTGGCCACCGCGACCACCCAGAGAATCCACGGCTGGTCGCCGAGTGCGTCGGTCGCGGGGCTCCTCGCATCGGAGGCGCCCTGCGAGACGGTCTCCTGGACGTCGGGCACGAGGGCCCCGACGGCGACGGCTCCGCCGGCGAGCAGGAGCACGAGGCCGATGACGAAGACGACGATGCGGTTCAGAGCGCGATTGGTGCTGTTCATGACCCGACCGTTCCTTTCTCGGACAGCTTGACCTTGTGACGCAGTGCCGGGCTGAAGTCGTAGGCGCCCAGTTCGTCGCGGACGGCCTCGTCGATGCTGCGGACGTCGGTCTGACGGCCGGAGGTGCGGGTGACCTCGATCAGGGCGCTGCGCTTGCCCACGCTGACGCTGACCTGCGAGGGGTC
Organism: Frigoribacterium sp. 2355; assembly: GCF_054060695.1. NCBI lineage: Bacteria > Bacillati > Actinomycetota > Actinomycetes > Micrococcales > Microbacteriaceae > Frigoribacterium > Frigoribacterium sp. 2355. The sequence goes on from NZ_JBSSDL010000013.1 coordinate 3,229, forward strand.
GACGTCGCCGGCGTAGCTCGCGGTGCGGGCCAGCGAGCGGGCGATGACCCGGTCGTCGACCACGGCCACGGTGCGCTCGGCCTTCGCGCCACGACGGCCACGACGGCCCGGCGCGAGCGACACGACGATCAGGACGAGCCCGATCAGCGCGACGACGACCGCGACGGCGGTCAGCACGCCGACCGGAGCACTCGCGGCGTCCAGGGTCGAACCGACGAGGTCGGTCGGAGCCAGGAGCAGCGGAGCCGTCCCGACGGCGGCGAGGACCGCCTCGGTGCCGATCCACGCCAGGACGACGATCAGCAGGACGGCGAGGGTGATGGCGATGCCGGCCCGCGACGAGTGCGTCTCACGGCGCACGATGCGCTTGTAGAGCGATGCGGTGCTCATGCGACGCGCTTCCTCTCTCGGATGTCGGCACCGGTGATCTGCAGGTCGACCTTGTCGATGCTCGACCCGGTCAGCTGCAGCACGCGGTCACGGATGGTGGACTGGGCCGCCGTGAGGCGGTCCAGCAGGGTGCCCGAACGACGCTCGGAGACGCCCAGGGGCGAGACCCGGATGGGGGTCTTGGCGATCACGCTGAGAGCGCCGTCGTGGTCGGCCAGCTCGACCGACACCTTCGACGCGGAGACCTCGAGGGCCTCCGCGGTGACGGCCGAGACGACCCGACGCACGGCCCGTGACGTGATCTTGTTCCGGCCGTGGAGGGCCCGGTCGGCCGTCACCGCCGCGGTCACGACGACCGCCGCCCGCGGAGTGCGTCGGCGAGGCCGCGGACGTCGAGCTTGCCCTCGACGACACGGCCGACGCCGAACCCGATCGCCATGGCGATCGCGACGAACACGAAGGCCCAGAAGCCGAAGGCCAGGGCGGTCAGCGCCAGGACGGCGCCGACCAGCATGCCGGTGGTCGTGGCGGTCACTTGACGCGGCTGTCGTCGGCGTCGTCGTCGTTGTCCTCGGAGGGGATGTACACGTCGGAGACGGTGACGTTCACCTCGGTGACCTCCATGCCGACGACCTGCGAGATGGCGTCGGTGACGGACTTGCGCACGTCGTCGGCGACCTTCTGCAGCTCGACGGGGTACTCGGCGACGATGACGATGTCGGCGGCGACCTGCTTCTCGCCGACCTCGACCGAGACGCCCTGGCCACGGTCCTGCTGGTTGATCACGTTGCGGATCGCGCCGATGGCACGGGCGGCACCGTTGCCCAGGTCGTGGACGCCGCGCACCTCGCGGGCCGCGATGCCGGCGACCTTCGAGACGACGCCCTCGGCGATGGTGTTCTTGCCGGCGGCGTGGGACTGCGTGGTCTTGGCAGCGGCGGTGCTGGTGGAGGGGGTCACGTTGCTCATGGTTGCTCCTTGCTCTGGACCGGTGGGACCGGTCGGTGTCGGGGTGCCCGTGAAGCGGGTCACATCATTCAGACGCATGGGGCACGGCAGGTGTCATGGTGGGTCAGCCAGCTTTCAGGGAACGATTCACCACCACTCACATTTCGGCCATCACGTCCCCCGATCCGGGCACGGGGTGGTAGTCAAGAGGCATGGCGCGGGCCGTCCGGTCCTCGTCGCCGGGGTCCCGCCGCGTCCCGTCCCGCCCCGTCCGATCGCAGGAGGTCGTCATCACCACCGACGACCCTCTCCTCGACGCTGCGGACGCGACGCTGGCCGTGCGGGCCCGCGACGGCGACGTCCACGCCTACGAGGTCATCGCGCGCCGACACGGACCACTGATGCGCGTGTACGCCGCGCGCCTCCTCGGCTCCGACCTCGAGTCGGACGACGTCGTGCAGGACGCCTTCATGACGGCCTGGCGACGCCTGGCCGACCTCGACGACCCGTCGCGGGTGCGCAACTGGCTGATGCGCATCGTCAGCAACAAGGCGGTCGACCGTCTGCGCGTGCGACGCGACCACGACGACGTCGACCGGCTCGAGGTGTCGGCCCCGCGCCACGAGACGCCCGAACGCGTGGTCGAGGCCCGGTTGCAGCTCGACGCCATGTGGTCGGCCCTCGACAAGCTCCCCCTCGACCAGCGACGGTGTTGGCTGTTGCGTGAGACCGCCGACTACTCGTACGCGGACATCGCCGAGGCCCTCGACCTGCCCGTCTCGACGGTCCGGGGCAAGATCGCGCGGGCCCGGGTGTTCCTCATGACCGAGATGGAGGCGTGGCGATGACGACCGACGACCGCTCCCCCCTCGACGTGCCCGAGGACGACGACACGGTGGACGGCATCCCCGCCGACCGCCTCGCGGACTACCTCGACGCCGGGCGCACGCCCCGGGACCCGGCCATCGAGGGCTCGGCGGCCTGCCGCCTGTACCTGCAGTCGCTGGCCCGGGTGCACGACCTGTCCCGCGCCTCCCTCGAGCACGAGGCCCGCCGCGAACCCGACCGGGACGGTGCCTGGATCGACGGCCTCCTCGACTCGATCCGCCGTGAGGTCGTCGGCGGCCGGGAGATCCCGGTCGGCCACCCCGACCCCGCGGTCCGGCTGAGCGTCACCGAGGCCGCAGCGCGCGGGCTGGTACGCCGGGCGGGTGACGAGCAGTCCGGCGTCGTGCTCGGGTCGACGACCTTCGACGGCGACCTGACGACGGCGGGGGCCGACGTGGTCGTGCGGGTGACCGCGGCGGCCCGGTACGGACTCGACCTCGGCGCCGTCGCGGACGAGCTGCGCACCCGCATCACCGAGACGCTGACGCGGCACACCGGCCTGACCGTCGTCCGGGTCGACGTGCTCGTCGACGACGTCTTCGTGGCGAGAGAGGACGACCGATGAGCGACGACCTGCTCTCCCGTTACCTGACCGAGGTGCTGCGCGGCGTCGAGGGCGTGGTCGACGTGTTCGACGCGCACCCCGTCGTCGAGGGGGCGGTGCGGGCCGTCGCGGCCGGCCTCGACCTCGCCGGCTCGACCGGCCTCGTCGAGATCTCGCGGGCGGCCGGTTCGGTGTCCGTCACCGCCCACGTGGCGACCGGACTCGACGTCCCGACGCCCGAGACGCTGGCCCGGGCGGCCGACGCGCTGCGAGGACGCCTGGCCGCCTCCGGCGTGACGGGCGACGACGTCGTGGTGTCGGTCTCGGCCCGCCTGGTCGACGCACCCCGCTGACCGCGGGACGACGAGGAGGCGCGGTGCCGGTCCGACCGACACCGCGCCTCCTGCGCGTCAGCGCTCTCTCGTGAGCCGCTGCGGGTGGTGCTGGTGCTGCTACTTGATGGCGGCGCGGATCTCGGCTGCGGCACCGGCGACGTCGTCGGCCGAGTAGATCGCGGCACCGGCGACGGCGACGTCGGCTCCGGCGTCCTGGACCGAGCCGACCGTGGCGGCCTTGACGCCACCGGCGACCGAGAACGGCACGCCCGAGGCCTTGCCGGCCTCGAGCAGCTTCTCGAAGGTGAAGCCTTCTTCGGCCTGCTCGTCGAGCCCGGCGTGCATCTCGACGAACTCGGCGCCGAGCGCGACGACCTCCTTGGCACGGGCGGCCTTGTCGCCGACGCCGATGAGGTCGACGACGATGCCCTTGCCGTGGGCCTTGGCGGCCTTGACGGCACCGGCGATGGTGCTGTCACCGGCGACGCCGAGCACGGTCACCAGGTCGGCGCCGGCCTTGAACGCCTCGCCCGCCTCGAGCTCGCCCGCGTCCATCGTCTTGAGGTCGGCGAAGACGATCTTGTCGGGGTGCGCCTCTTTGATCGCGGTGATGGCGCGGAAGCCCTCGGCCTTGATCAGCGGAGTGCCGAGCTCGATGATGTCCACGCTCGGCGCGGCGGCGGCGGCCAGCTCGAGGGCGGCGTCGGTGGTCAGGGTGTCCATGGCGAACTGCAGCTTCATGTGGTGCTCCTCGTGGGGGCGACGGGGCCCGATCGGGCCTCTGGTACGTCGTCGATCCCGTTGCCTTCGATCCTGGTCCGACGATGCTGTGAGAGCAGCCCCTCGACGGGGGCGTCCCACCCACCCGTTCGGGTAGGGAGGGTGGCGTCGGGTAGGCGGACGCCTAGGGTGGGCCCATGAGCCACACCATGCACGACGTCCCCGGTCGGGCCGGTTCCGACACCCTGGCCCGCACCCTGGCGTCCGAGCACGCGCGGGCGACCGCCGACCTGGTCGACCGGCATGCGATGACGCTCGAGTCCGTGCTGGCCGCCCTGCGCTCGCGACGCCTCGACGACCGGGCGGCCCGGGCCGAGGCCATCGACGTCGCGGCGGGGGCCCTGGTCGCCCTGAGGACCGGCTCCGACCGCGACCGGGGCACGACCCTCGAGCCGGTCGTCGGCGCCTTCGCGCGCCTCCGGTCCGATCTGCGTCCGCTCGTGCGCTTCGGCGACCTGGACGTCCAGTTCGTCGAGCCGCCGGCGACGGGTCGGGCCCTGCCGGGCGACGTGGCGCACGTGGCCCGGGCCGTCGTCCGGAACGCCGTGCTCACCTTCGTCGACGCGGGTGACGCGCGTCGGGTGCGCATCCAGTGGGACTGCGACGGCCTGAACCTGCTGATCGCGATCCGGGACGACGGAGCGGGCGAGTTGACGGCACACGACGACGCCCTGCGGCCGATCACCGAGCAGGTCTCGGGGGTCGGGGGTGAGCTGACGGTGGCGTCGACCGTGGGGTGGGGCTCGGAGCTCACGGTGCGCCTGCCGCTCGACCCGCCGCCGTCGAACGAGCCGTGGGAGCTGGTCGGGGCTCTGAGCGAGCGCGAGCGCGAGGTGCTGCACCGCGTGGCGGCCGGTGACCGGAACCGCGACATCGCGGCAGCGCTCGGCATCAGCGACAACACGGTGAAGTTCCACGTGTCGAACCTGTTGCGCAAGCTCGGGGCCCGCAGCCGCACCGAGCTCGCCGCCCTCGCCTCGTCCCCCTGACCCGGAGGCGGCACTCTGCCCTCTCGCCCCCTGCGGCCGGCCGAGTGGGCAGAAGATGCCCTTCCCGTCGGGATGAAGGACATCTTCTGCCCACTCGACGACCGGGGCTGGACGGACGCGGCGCGAAGCGCCAAGTCTCGTCGTTCAGGTCCGCGCCGAAGGCGCACGCCGCCGGAGGCGGCCAAACAAGCACCAAGACGAAGAATGGCCCCTGCCGTGTAGGGCAGGGGCCACGCTGAGTCGTGCGCCTGGAGGGACTCGAACCCCCAACCTTCTGATCCGTAGTCAGATGCTCTATCCGTTGAGCTACAGGCGCGTTTCGCTGGCCGATTGGCCAGAGGAAACACTACACGAGGGAGGCGCGGGGCGCGAATCGAGGCCGACCCGCGCCTCCTCGGGTCGTGTCAGTAGGTGTGCTTGCCTTCGCCGTCGCCCTTGTAGTCGCCGATGAGCTCGTCGACCTGGCCGGCCTCGGCCTGACCGGGCTGGCGGGTGGGGACGGCGTCGTCGGCCGGCCCGTCGTCGAGCGAACGGGAGCCGGTGCCGCCGTCGGGGTGGTTCTCGCTGGTGATCTCGACGGGGCGGTCGTCCCTCTCGCCGACGGTGTGGTCGCCGTGACCCTCGCCACTGCTGTTGCCACGACGCTCGAGGTCGGTCTCGTCGGTGCCGTGCGGGTCGTCCGGGGTCTTCGTCATCGGGTTCCTCCTGCGCGCCGGACTGTCCGGCGGTCGTGCTCCGAGCATGCGCCGCGGGTCCGACCTCCGCCCGCGACACCCACCACACTCACGGCTCGAACGGTTGGTCGGCCCGACCACGCCCTCGTCGAGAAGCACAACGACTCTTGCGCAACGGCTCTTGTGCACCTATCGTCGACTCCATGTCCCCCCGAGAGACCTCCCGCAGCACCCTCACCGACGCCGCCTCGATGCGCGTGCTCGCCCACCCGACCCGGTTGCGCCTCCTCGGTCTGCTGCGCGAACGCGGCGCGCAGACGGCCGCCCAGCTCGGAGACGCCGTCGACGAGGCCCCGGGGACGATCAGCTACCACCTCTCGAAACTCGCCTCGATCGACCTGATCGAGGCGGCCGAGCCGCAGACCACCGACCGGCGCGAGCGCTGGTGGCAGGCCACCGCGCAGCTCACCAGCTGGGAGCCCGCCGAGTTGCTCGACGACCCCGACCGCCTCGTCGCCTCGTCCGCGCTGCAGAAGTCGATCGGCCAGGCCTACGCCGCCCGCTTCGGCGAGTACGTCGACGCGATGCCCACCCTGCCTCGCGAGTGGATCGCGGCCGGGGCGAGCGGCGACCGCAGCCTGCGCCTCACCACGACCGAGCTCGCCGCCCTGCGCCGCGACCTCGAGGGCGTCGTCGACCGCTGGCTCGACGTCAGCGCCGCCCACGACCCGGCGGCCGACGACGGCGCCGCGCCGGTCGTGCTCGTCTACCAGGCCTACCGCCGCCCCTGAGGCGCGTCGTGAGCGAGAGCACGCCGGCCGAGGAGGCGCGGGGCACCGACAGCGCCACTCGCGGCGGTCGTCCGGCCCGGCCCCGCGGCGGGCGCACGGGTCACACTGTCCGCACCGGGCGCACCGACCGGGTGGCCCTGTCGTCCCTCGTCGCGGCCCACGCGATCTCACAGACCGGCAACGTCGTCACGGCCTTCGCCGTGCCCTTCTACGTCCTGGGTCTCGGCGGGTCGGGGGCCGAGGTCGGGCTCGCGGCGGCGTTCGCGACGGCCCCGGTGATCATCGGCGGCCCGCTCGGGGGCGTCGTCGTCGACCGGGTCGGGCACCGGCGGGCCGCGATCGTCGCCGACCTCGTGAGTGGCGCGTCCGTCCTCGCGATGCCCGTGCTCGCGCTCACCGTCGGGCTGCCGTTCTGGGCCCTGCTCGCGCTCGTCTTCGTCGGTGGCCTGCTCGACAGCCCCGGACAGACGGCGCGCCGGGTGATGCTGCCCGCGCTGACCGAGCGGGCCGGAGTCCGCATCGAACGCAGCGTGGGGCTCCTCGACGGGTCCGAGCGCTTCGCCAAGCTGATCGGGGCGTCGATCGCCGGGCTCCTCGTCGCCGCCGTCGGACCGGTCGCGTCCCTGTTCGTCAACGCCGCCACCTTCGCCGTCTCGGCGGCCCTGACCGGGGCACTCGTCCCGGTGTCCGGTCCGGCACGGACCGGATCACCGAATCCGAGAGACGACCACCCGACCGACGCCACCGACGCGACCGAGCCGACCCGCGCCTCCTACCGGTCCGACCTCGTCGAGGGCGCCCGCTTCGTCGTCCGCGACCCGCTGATGCGGCTGATCGTCGCGCTCGTGCTGGTCACGAACCTGCTCGACGCCGCACGCGGGTCGACCCTGCTGCCCCTCTACGCCAACGACCGACTCGGAGGCGCGGCCGCCCTGGGACTACTCGTCGCCACCATGGGCGGGTGCGCCCTCGCCGGCAACGTCGCCTTCGGTTTCGTCGCCCACCGGGTGCCGCGCCGCCTCACCTTCGTCGCCTGCTTCACCCTCGCCGGCGGGCCGTCGAGCCTGGCGTTCGCCCTCGGCGCCCCGCTGCCGGTGCTGGTCGCCGCGACCGCGCTCTCGGGTCTCGCCGCCGGCGCCCTCAACCCGATCCTCGGCACGGTGCAGCTCGAGCGCACCCCCGAGCACCTCCGCGGGCGGGTCTTCGGACTGGTCACCGCGGGAGCCTGGGCCGGCATCCCGACCGGCGCCCTCCTCGGCGGGGTCGCGGCCGACACGATCGGGCTGACGGTCGCGTTCGGCATCGTCGCCGTGGTCTACACGACCGTCACGCTCGCCCCGCTCACCGGCGGTCACTGGCGGCTGATGGAGCGTCGGGGCCTGACCGGCGGCCGGCCACCTGCACCCTCGCTGTGAGTCGGGACGGCCCCGGCGCATCGGCAGGTCGGACCGAGCCTGTTTCCAGGCGACGTGTAGTTAGCTCGTCCGGTGACTGCTCACCCGACCTTCTCGACGACGCCTGCCGTCCGTCGACGGGTCACGGGTCGTTGGGTGGTCGCGTCGTCGGCCTCGCTCGTCGTGCTGGCGGGCGTCTACACGATCGCGGTCCTCACCGAGACCGGCCAGTCCATCGAGGACAGCATCCTCCGCTCGGTCGACGGCACCACGTTGTTGCAGTCCGGGGTCGCGCTCGACGCCATCTCTCCCCCGGCCGTGCTGCTGGTCGTCGCCCTCACGATGGTGGTGGCGTTCCTCCGCCGCCGGCCCGGGTCGGCCGTCCAGGCGGGCGTGTTGATCATCGGTGCGACGGTCACCACCCAGGTGCTCAAGCAGCTCGCGCCCCGTCCCGAGCTGACGGGCGAGCTCTACGGCAACAGCTTCCCCAGCGGGCACGTCACGGTCGCCGTCGCCGCGGTCCTGGCGATCATGACCACCTTCGGCCGGCACGCCCGGCCCCTGTTCTACATGGTCGGTGCGGCGTTCGCGGCCGTCGTCGCCGAGCAGACCGTCGCCTTCGGCTGGCACCGCTGCAGCGACGTCGTCGGCGCCTGCGCCGTGGCCCTGCTCTGGCTCGGCCTCGTCCGCATCGCCGCCGCCCGCCTCTCACGTGACCCTCGCGGCCGCGACGACGTGTGCCCCCGGTCGCACGGGGCCACCTCGGTGGTGCTGGGCCTCGCCTTGGTCGTCTGCCTCACCCTGTCGGGCGCGATCTGGAGCATCGGCATCGGCTCCGACATGAGCCTCACGACCTCGACCGGCCAAGGGGTGCTGATGGGCGCGCGCCTCGCCGCGGCCGGCGTCGTCCTCGTCACGTGCTGGATCGCCTGGAAGCTCGACCGCAAGGCCTGACGCGCACGTGGCCCGATCGGCTCAGCCCGCGGCGAGCACGGCCCGCGGCGAGCTCAGCCCGCGGCGCCGGTCCCGAACAACAGCCCCAGCAGGTAGGTCACGGCGGCCGCCCCGAACCCGATTCCGAGCTGGCGCAGCGCCCGCCTGACCGGGCTCGCCCCCGACAGCAACCCGACGACGGCGCCCGTGCCGAGCAGCGCGACGCCGACCAGCGCCGACGCCACGACGACCGCCACGAGCCCGGACAGCCCGAACAGGTAGGGCAGCACGGCGATCACGGCCCCGGACGCGAAGAAGCAGAAGCTCGAGGCGGCAGCGCCGAAGGCCGTGCCGAGGGTCTCGTGGGTGGCGGGCTCGTCGGCCGAGCGCGCCTCCTGGTCCGGGGCGTCCGCCCAGCCGGCCGTGGCGGCGCCCGGTGCGGCCCCCGCAGGAGGCGCGCTCGGCGACGAGGCCCCTCGCCCCGCGCCCGCGAGCACCTCCCGCGCGTGGGTCTCGGCCTCGTCGGGCGACATGCCCCGTGCCCGGTAGACCAGCGCCAGCTCGTTCGCGTCGACGTCGAGGTCGGGCAGCACGTGTCGCGCCGTCGGGTCGGGGGTGGAGGCGTCGAGCAGCTCGCGCTGCGACCGCACCGAGACGTACTCGCCCGCACCCATCGACAACGCCCCGGCGAGCAGGCCCGACAGCCCGGTCAGCAGCACCACGTGGTTCGCGACGCCCGAGGCGCTGATGCCGAGCACGAGCGCCAGGTTGCTGACCAGACCGTCGTTCGCCCCGAACACGGCGGCGCGGAACGACCCCGACAGGCGGTTGCGTCCACGCTCGGCCAGGCCGCGCACGACCTCGCCGTGGATGCGTTCGTCGGCGGCCATCGCGTCGGTGGCGTCGGCGTCGGTCGCGTACGGCGACCGCGCCTCCGCGCTCTGCACGAGGGCCAGAACGAAGATCGAGCCGAAGCGCCGGGCGAGCACCCCGAGCACGCGGGTGCGCAGGTCGGTGCGGGCCGGACGCCCGACGTCGGCGCCGAGCAGGTCCACCCAGTGCTGCGCGTGGCGGCCCTCGGCGTCGGCCAGGGCGACGAGGATCGCGCGCTCCTCGCCGTCCCGGCGGCGGGCGAGGTCGCGGTAGGTCGACTCCTCGGCGCGTTCGTCGGCGAGGTAACGCCGCCAGCGACGCAGGTCGGCGGGGGTGCGGGTGCTCGTGCCGCCGCTGGTGCGGGTGCTGCTCGTGGGCATGGGGACAGTATCGGCCGCGAGTACGGTCGAGCGGTGACCACACCCCGGCCCCGCTACCTCGGCGTCGACCTCGCCTGGCGCGACTCGACGCCCGAGCGCCCCGCGAACGAGACCGGCCTGGCCGTGATCGACGCCGACGGCACGGTGCTCGACGCCGGCTGGGCGCGCGGCGTCGACGAGGTCGAGGCGTGGGTCCGGCGCTGGTCGACGCCCGGCTCGGTCGTCGCGGTGGACGCCCCCGTGCTCGTGCCGAACGCCACGGGCATGCGGGCGAGCGAACGCCTCGTGGCGCGGGCCTACGGTCGCTGGCACGTGTCGGCCAACGCGAGCAGCGCCTCCCTGCCCTGGCTCGGCGGGCGCACCCTCGGCGAGCGCCTCGAGCGTGCCGGCGGCGTCTACGACGACGGCGTCGTGCCGGTGGCGGCCGACGCGGTGGGGCACTTCGAGTGCTACCCGTACACGACGCTCGTCGGCATGGCCGAGCTCGCCTACGACGACAAGCGTCCCCGCTACAAGCGACCCGACCTCACCCTGCCGAAGGAGGCGCGGCGCGAGGCCCGCGCGGCGGCCTGCGACGAGCTGCTGCGTCGGCTGGGCGGGCTGGCCCGGGCCGAGGTGCCGTTGCGCCTCGACTCGCACCCGGTGTCGGCGGCGCTGCTCGAGGAGCCCTCGCCGCTGGTCGACCGGGCCTACAAACACCGCGAGGACCTGCTCGACGCACTGGTCTGCGCCTGGACGGCGGCGCTCCGCGCGCGGACGCCCGAGCGCCTGCAGGTGCTCGGCGTCGACACCGAGCCGGACGACCGCGGGAGGCGCGCGACGCTGATCTCGCCGGCCCGCCCCGAGCAGCGCCTCGGCCCCGCCCCCGTGGCGCGGGTCGGCTGAGGGCCGCACCGCGCCTCCTGACGTGACGACCCCGGGGCGCGGGTCCGCGTCGGGACGCGACCCGCGCCTCCTGCACCCGCCGCGTCCCGCCCGTGTGGCAGGGTGGCGGCATGCCCGCACGACCCGTGACCGTCCGCCGCACGACCGCCGACGACTGGCAGCGCGTCCGCGACCTGCGCCTCGCGATGCTGGCGGACACGCCGATCGCCTACGGCGAGACGCTCGCCGTCGCCCGTCGTCACGCCGAGGCCGAGTGGCGGATGCGCGGGGCCCGGGGCGAGGCCGAGCACGGCACCTCGCTGGTCGCGATCGACGACGGGACGGGCGACTGGGTCGGCGCCATGGGCGGCTTCCTGCAGGCGGCGGGGCAGCCCCTGCTGGTCGGCGTGTACGTCGCCCCGAGCCATCGGGGGCGCTCGGCCGGGGTCACCGACCTGCTGCTCGACGGCGTCGAGACGTGGGCCGCGACCGAGGGCGACACCCTGCGCCTGCACGTCCACGAGCAGAACGAGCGGGCCATCGCCTTCTACCGTCGACGCGGGTACGAACCGACCGGACACACGAACCCCTACGCCCTCGACCCCACCGCGCGCGAGCTCGAGATGCTCGCGCCGCTGCGCTGACCGCCGCACCCGTCCGGTGGCGAGCACGCACGACGTCTTCCTCGAGGGCGCACACGACGAGTCGCGACACCTCGTCGAGCAGACCCTGATCGATCACGGCTTCACCCTGTCGCTCGCGTCGGACGGCAGCACCCGGGCCGTCCGGGGCACGCTGGCCTCCACCCTCGCGCTGCGCGCCTTCGCCGGGCGGGCGCAGTTGCTGACCCTCGGCGTGCAGTGGTTCGTGGACGACCGGGGACGCCTCGTGGTGCGGGTCGTGCACGAACCGACCCTGTCGGTGCTCGGCGGCCCGGTCGGCGTCGTCCGGGCGCAGCGGGCCGTCGGCAAGGTGGTCCGGGCACTCGAGGCGGTCGCCCTCGCACGCCGCGCCCCCTGACGGATTCGACCCGCGGCGCGTCCTGTCCCCCGAAACACGCGTCCCGAGGCCCTGCCTGTGAGGAGCGTCCACGTCTGAACCGCACCATCTCGTGCGGCCTAGCGTTCGTCGAGATGGAGGGTGCAAGCCCTGCATCGGTGTCGTCCGGACCGTGGGTCCCTGCCCGTGAAGCTCTCCCTGCGGCCCGGCGGCGTCACGGAGAGGATGCCGGGCCCGACGGACCCGCCGTCCTCTTCGTGACGCCCGATGCCGACGTCTCGCCTCCGCCCCACTGGACGATGCCAGGCCCGAACGTGCTCGGCGCGCCTCTGGTCAGCCCGAGATCCCGTCGACGTAGAGCCACCGCCGGTCGACCCGGGAGAACCGGCTGACCTCGTGCTGCGACCCCACGCCCTCGTCGTCGCGGAAGTGCGCCTCGAACTCGACCGTCCCCTCGTCGTCGAACGGCCCGCCCGCCTGCGTCCGCACGACGTCGAGCCGGAACCAGCGCGTGCCCGGGTCGACCTCGAGCGTCGCGGGCCGCGTCGTCGGGTGCCACGTCTCGAGCAGGTAGGAGGCGCGGGCGAGCACGAACGCCGAGTACCGCGAGCGCATCAACCGTTCCGCCGTCGGGGCGGGCGTCGTGCCCCGGTGCAGCGGCCCGCAGCACGATCCGTAGGTCTCGCCGCTGAGGCAGGGGCACCGGGCCGAGTCGTCGAGGTCGCGGCCGGAGCCGGCGGCAGGAGCAGCAGGAAGCATCGGGCCATTCTCCGGCACGCCCCGGCGCCCCGTCCCCGGGCCTCCTCGGCCGCGCCTGCCGACCCGAGCTACACCGTGGGCGGGCGCCGGGTACACCCGGTCGGCTCCCCAGTCCGGGTCGCACCCCAAGGGGCCGCCCCCGCACTGGGCGTCGCACTCCGGGCCACGACCTGCCACGGTGATGCCGTGACGAACTCGCCGACCTCCACCTCGCACCCCGTCCACGAGCAAGAGCTCGTGTTCGCGCACGTGCGCGCGGTGCTGAGCGCGGGGGAGGCGGGTCCCGTCCTCCCCCGACTGTCCCGGCGCAGGACCGCACGGGCCCTGGCGTCGGCCGGCTTCAGCACCCTGACCGGCGAACCCGTCCGGGCGTCCGCCCTCAAGCACGACGGGACGCAGTTCTTCGACCGCTCCGAGACCGTCCTGGTCGAGTCGCTCAACAGCGGGCGACGGTTCTACGGCCTGTTCGTCGAACCGACCTCCCCGACCCACGAGGACTGGGCGACCGTCACCGACATGTTCGCCGAGCTCGGGCGCCGCGTGCACGGCCGCCTCGCCCCCGCCGACCAGTTCCGCGGCTGAGCCCTCCCGCCACACGCGAGGTCGCACCACGGTTGCGTCGTCGAACCACCCCCGTGCGTGGTTCGACGCCACGTGGGTGGTGCGACCCGACCGCCCGAGCCTCCCGAGGCGCACGCGCCGCCCCGCACCCGGTAGCGTCGCGGCATGCACGCCCTGCCGCCCGGAGCCCTCCGCATCGTCCACCTCAGCGACGCCCACCTGCTCGCCGACGGAGCCCTGCACCAGGGTGTCGTCGACACGGCCGAGGCCCTCGGCCTCGTGCTGGCGGAGGCCGCGCGGGTCGAGGGGGTGCGACTGCTGGTGGGGTCGGGTGACCTGTCGGACGACGGGACCCGCGCCTCCTACCGGCACCTCCTCGAACGCACCGACGCCTGGGCCCGAGCGGCCGGTGCCGAGGTGGTGCTCGTGCCGGGCAACCACGACGTGCGCGAGCCCTTCGCCGAGGTGCTCGGCGGCGACCCGGCGAGGCCGCTCGACCTCGTGCGCGACGTCGACGGCTGGCGGGTGGTCGGGCTCGACACGTCCGTGCCCGGGGCCGGCTACGGACTGCTGCGACCCGAGCAGCTCGCCTGGTTGCGCGACGAGCTCGCGACGCCCGCCGCGCGGGGCACCGTGCTCGTGCTGCACCACCCGCCGATCGCGGCGCCGACGACCCTGCACGAGTCGCTCGCCCTGCAGGACCCGGAGGCGCTGGCCGCGGTCCTCGAGGCGTCGGACGTCCGCGTCGTCCTCGCCGGGCACTACCACCACCACATCGTCGGCCACCTCGCGGGCGTCCCCGTGGTGGTCGCGCCCGGGGTGGCGAACGACACGGACGTGCTGGCGACCGTCGGCACGGAACGGGCCGTGCGCGGCTCGGGCTTCGCCGTGGTCGAGGTGGCGGCCGACGGGTCGGTGCGCTCGACCGTCGTGCGCGCGCACGACCCGCGCGACGGCGACGAGGTCTTCGTGCTCGACGAGGCCGCCGTCGCCCGCATCGCCGCCGAGGCCGGACCGCCGCCCAGCGGCCGCGCGTAGGCTCGGGGCAGGCCTGCCGCCCACCCGGGGTCGGCGCCTGGCCGATCGTCGAGTCGTGAAAGTGAGACCCCCATGCGCGTGGTCGTCGTCGGAGCCACGGGCAACCTGGGCACCGCCCTGCTCACCCGTCTGCAGGCCGAACCCGAGGTGACCTCCCTCGTCGGCGTCGCCCGCCGGGGGCCGCGCATGGCGACGCCGCCGTACGGCGAGGTGACCTGGTTCTCGATCGACGTCGGGGCCGACGATTCACCCGTGGCCCTCGAGCGGGCGTTCGCCGGGGCCGACGCCGTCGTGCACCTCGGCTGGGCCCTGCAGCCGAGCCACCACAAGGCCGTCATGTACCGCACCAACGTGCTCGGCACGTCGCACGTCCTCGACGCCGCCGCCCGGGCCGGCGTGCCGCACGTGCTCGTCGCGTCGTCGGTCGGTGCATACTCGCGGGGCCCCAAGGGGCGACGGGTCGACGAGACCTACAAGACCAAGGGCGTCCGCCGCTCGAGCTACTCGAAGCACAAGTCGATCAACGAGCGCGTCATGGACGCCTTCGTCGAGCAGCACCCCGAGGTCACGCTGACCCGCATGCGCCCGGGCCTCGTGTTCCAGGCCTCCGCGGCGAGCGAGATCGTCGGACTCTTCGCCGGCCGCTGGGTGCCCACCCGCTGGATGCAGCGCGTGCGCCCCCCGTTCATCCCGCTCGCCCCGCGCTTCGTGTCGCAGGTCGTGCACGCGAGCGACGTCGCGGACGCGTTCTGGCGGGCCATCGACCGCCGCGCCGGTGGGGCGTTCAACCTCGCCGCCGAACCCGTGGTCGACCCCGACCGCATCGCCCGGGCCTTCGAGTCCCGCCTGCTGCCCGTGCCCTACCGCCTGCTGCGCGCCGTCGTCCAGCTCACCTGGCTGGCCCGCCTGCAGCCGACCGAGCCGGGCTGGCTCGACATCGCGGCCAAGATCCCGGTCATGTCGACCGAGAAGGCCCGGGACGTCCTCGGTTGGACGCCCCGTCACACCTCGGACGAGACCCTGCGCGAGTTCGCCCACGCCC
The DNA here is from genome assembly GCF_054060695.1 of Frigoribacterium sp. 2355. Lineage (NCBI taxonomy): Bacteria > Bacillati > Actinomycetota > Actinomycetes > Micrococcales > Microbacteriaceae > Frigoribacterium > Frigoribacterium sp. 2355. The sequence continues at coordinate 18,411 of NZ_JBSSDL010000013.1, forward strand.
TCGCCCACCGGACCAACCACGAGGGGTCGCACCCGCTGCACGGCTGAGTGGCGGGCCCGAGCGAGCTACTTGGCCGAGCCCGAGCGAGGCCGAGGCCGAGCCCGAGCCCACGCGAGCCGCGAGCCCGAGCCCGCGCGAGCCGCGAGCCCGTGCCACCTGCGAGCCCGCGCGAGCTGCAGGCCCTACGGCAGCGTGAGCTCGAGCAGCCCGTCGGCCCGCACGGTCACCGACACGTCCTCGTACCCGGCGACGCGCGGCAGCCCGTCGGCGGCCGGCCCGTCGTGGTCGCCCACGACGACGACCGAGGCTCCGGAGGCGCGGGCGGCCTCGAGCCCCGCCGCGGCGTCCTCGAAGACGACGACCTCGTCCGGGTCGACGCCGAGCAGCTCGGCAGCCAGCAGGTAACCGTCCGGGGCCGGCTTGCCCACCGCCACCTGCTCGGACGCCAGCACGACCGCCGGCCAGGGCACGCCCGCCTCGGCCATCCTCGACCGCGCCAGCTCGTGGTTCGCGCTCGTCACGAGGGCCACCCGGTCACCCGGCAGGCTCGCCACGAAGGCGGCGGCGCCCGGGATCTCGACGGTCCCGTCCCGGGTGCCGGCCTCGACCGCCTGCAGCCCGTCGGTCAGGGACCGTGCCTCGTCCTCGGGCAGCCGGGGCAGGAACCGGGTGACGGTGTCGTGGGTCTGCCGGCCGTGCGCGAACGCCAGCAACTCGACGACGTCGAGCTCGTGTTCGGCCGCGAAGTCGCCCCAGATGCGTTCGACCAGGGCGGTCGAGTCGACGAGCGTGCCGTCCATGTCGAACACGATCGCGCGGCAGGTGAGGGTCGTCATGGCCACAGTCTGCCCCGGCGCACATGCGGCACGCACCCCCACGGCGTACCGTGCCCGCATGCACGAAGACGAGCAGGACACGAAGACCGGCACCACCACGGGCGACGCCACGACGGCCACGGACGGCGTCGGCTACGCAGGCACCGCCGAGACCGCACCGGACCGTCGCGACGCCGACGACCCGACCGCGGACTTCCCGCGGAGCGAGGCGACCACCGCCGAGATGCAGCGGTCGGCGACGGAGGACTCCCCCGCCGTGGACTCCGACACCGACCTGGACGCGGTCCAGGCCCTGCCCGGTGAGGGCGGGCCGGACGACGGCGGCGACATCGAGGTCGACCCCGACGACCTCAACCTCTCGGGCGACTCGATCCCCGGCCACCCCAAGCCCGGCGAGCCCGATCCCGCCGACGCGCCCTCGGGTGACGGCGCCGCGCCGTCGCACCCGAAGCCCGGGCCGCCCCGGCCCCGCGGCTGACGCCTCCCGGACCGACCACGAAGGGCCGCACCGTCTCGACGGTGCGGCCCTTCGACGTGCGCGCAGTGGCGCGGGTGGTCCTACGTGTGTGGTGTGGTGCCGGGCGGGCCGCCCCGTGAAGAAGCTCCCGGCCCACCGGGCACCACGCGCCCACCGTGGGCGGGCTCGCTCACGGTACCGCTGCAGTCTGGGCGGGCAAAGAGGACCCTGCCAGGAAAACGCCTGTTCAGCGCGCGGAATTAGCTAGAAGCACTAACCACTTGGGCCACAGGGTGCCCGATGCTCAGCTCCGAGCAGCCGCCGAGCCGATCGAGATCACGTGGACGTCTAACCTCTCGACGACGAGTGATTCTCCACAGCCTGTCCACAAAGCGAAAAACCGCGCCCGAGGTACGGTCGAGGGCGTGACCGACCTCGCCGCAGACGCCTCCCCCACGACCGACACCGCGCCTCCTGCCCCCGTGCTCGTGGTGATCGACCGGGCCCGGGCCGGCGCTCGAGGCGATGGTCCCGGGTGGCACGTCGCCGACGCGGCGGAGCCGACCGTGAACGTCGTCGACCTGGGCGTGACCCGCGGCGACGGCATCTTCGAGGCGTTCGGCGTCGTCGACGGTGCCGTGCAGGCGCTCGAGCCGCACCTGAACCGCCTGGCGCGGTCGGCGGCCCTGCTCGACCTGCCCGTCCTCGACCTCGACCTGATCCGCGAGGCGGTGCTCGCCTCGGCCGCCGCCCACGCGCCCGTCCCGTTCGCCTTGACCAAGCTCATCGTGACGCGCGGCCTCGAGGGCGTGCCCGACAGCGAGCCGACCGCGTGGGCCCGGACCGAGGTCTTCGAGGACCACGCCGTCGAGCGCCGCGACGGCATCCGCGTCGTGGCGCTCGACCGCGGCTACCGGCACGACGTCGCGACGACCTCGCCGTGGCTGCTGCAGGGCGCCAAGACGCTCTCGTACGCCGTGAACAAGAGCGTGCTGCGCGAGGCCGCCCGCCGGGGCGCCGACGACGTCCTCTTCGTCAGCAGCGACGGGTACGCGCTCGAGGGGCCGTCGGCCTCGCTCGTCGCGCGTTTCGGCGACCGCTTCGTCACCCCGCGCACCGACCAGGGCATCCTCGAGGGCACGACCCAGGCGGCCGTGTTCGAGGCCCTGACGGACCTCGACCACGAGACCGCGTACGAGCTGCTGCCGCTCACCCGCGTGCACGAGGCGGACGCCCTGTGGCTGCTGTCGAGCGGGCGTCAGATCGCACCCGTGTCGGACCTCGACGGCCGGTCGTTCGCGATCGACCACGAGCTGACGACGACGCTGGTCGAGGCGCTCTGGGCCCGTCGCACCTGAGCCCCCGCCGTTCGAACAGATGTCCACCTTGCGAACGATGTGGCGGGCGATGGTGGCGATCACCCGGTGACCTGCGAGAGTCGGGAACGCGTCGATTCACGGCGACGCGACCCGCATCACCCCGTTCCGCACGCGGTCGCAGGGCCGCAGAGATGAGCTGAACACATGAACATCGTCCACGCCTCCGGGCACCACCCCCTCGCGCACGACCTGGCTCCCACCGAGCCGATCGACATCAGCGCACTCCTCCTGGTCGAGGCCGCGGCATGAGCGCCGCCGACCTCGCCCGCCTCAGCCACGACCAGCTCGTGGCGCACGTCCGTCGCTCCGTCGACGTGACCGGCCACTACGCCGCCGACCAGCGGGTGCCCGCCGCCCGCATCGAGGTCTACCCCAAGCGTCGACCCGCCGGTCGAGCCCACCGGTCGCCGGTCGACCCCGGGCCCGTCGTCTGCGGCACCGTCGTCGACATCACGCCGGGACCGAGCTACGCCGACTTCTTCGCCCCCGAGGCGCAGCAGCTCGCCACCGCCTGATCCCCGTTCGGCCCCGGCCGACCCACACGACGACCGCCGTCCCCTCGGGGCGGCGGTCTTTCGCATTCCCAGGGGACGCAGGAGGCGCGGCGCCGATCCCGAGGACCGGCACCGCGCCTCCTGCGCTCGCCCCTCCGCCTAGGAGGCGCGGCTCCGCAGCAGCGTGAAGCTCGCGTCGCGCACGAGCAGCGTCGTGACGGCGCCCTCGACCTGCTGGCCGGGGTCGCTCGACGCCGCGAGCTCCCACTCGCCGTGGGGCGCGTCGGGCACGTTGAACTCGACGACCGCCGTCGACCCGTTGACGAGGTAGGCGAACGCGTCGGCGTCCTTGTGGGTCAGCACGAAGGTGATCGCCTTGTTCTCGCCCTGCTGCCAGTCACCGCTCGAGAACGAGTGGTCGTCGGCACGGCGGACCTGCACGTGGTCGTCGCTCTCGACCTCGGGGGCGTATCGGAACCAGTCGGGCCGCAGCGCCGGGTTCTCGCGACGCAGCGTGATCAGCTCGGTCGTGAAGGCGAGCAGGTCACGGTCGGCGCGCTCCCAGTCGAACCACGAGATCTCGCTGTCCTGGCAGTAGGCGTTGTTGTTGCCGCCCTGGCTGCGGGCGATCTCGTCGCCGCCGAGGATCATCGGGACGCCCGCGCTGAGCAGCAGCGTGCCGAGGAAGTTGCGACGCTGGCGGTCGCGGTACTCGTTGACCGCGGGGTCGTCGGTCGGGCCCTCGGCGCCGCCGTTGAACGACTTGTTGTCGCTCTCGCCGTCCTGGCTGTCCTCGCCGTTCTCCTCGTTGTGCTTCTCGGCGTAGCTCGTCAGGTCGGCGAGGGTGAAGCCGTCGTGCGCGGTGACGAAGTTGACGCTCGACAGCGGCGAGCGGCGGTCGCCCTCGTAGACGTCGGGGCTGCCGAGCACGCGGTCCGAGAACGTCGAGAGGACGCCGGGCTCGCCGTTCCAGAACTCGCGCACGTCGTCGCGGAACTTGCCGTTCCACTCCGACCAGTCGGCCGGGAAGCCGCCGACCTGGTAACCGGCGGTGTCCCAGGGCTCGGCGATCATCTTGACGCTCTGCAGCACCGGGTCCTGGTGGATCAGCGTGAGGAACGCACTGTGCTCGCTGGCCTCGCCGCCCTGACGGGTGAGGGTCGTGGCGAGGTCGAAGCGGAAGCCGTCGACGTGCATCTCGGTGACCCAGTAGCGCAGGCTGTCCATGATCAGGCCGAGCGCCGCCGGGTGGCTGACGTTCAGGCTGTTGCCGGTGCCGGTCGTGTCGAAGTAGTTGCCCTCGTCGCCCTCGACCAGTCGGTAGTAGGCGGCGTTGTCGATGCCCTTGAACGAGATCGTCGGGCCCATGTGGTTGCCCTCGGCCGTGTGGTTGTAGACGACGTCCATCCACACCTCGAGGCCGGCGGCGTGGAGGTCCTTGACCATCTGCTTGAACTCGGCGACCTGGCCGCCGGCCGTGCCCGCGGCCTTCGAGGCGTACTCGTCGTGCGGGGCGAAGAAGCCGATCGAGTTGTAGCCCCAGTAGTTGCGGAGGCCCTTCTCCTCGAGGTGGCTGTCCTGCACGAACTGGTGCGTGGGCAGCAATTCGACGGCGGTGACGCCCAGGTCGGTGAAGTGCTTGATCGCGGCGGGGTGCCCCATGCCGGCGTAGGTGCCCCGGATGTCCTCGGGGACGTCGGGGTGCGTCTGCGTGAAGCCCTTGACGTGCACCTCGTAGACGACCGTGTCCTCCATCGGCGTGAGCGGACGCTGGTCGTCGCCCCAGTCGAAGTCGCGGTCGGCGATGACGTTGCGGGGCATGGCCGCGGCGGAGTCGGACTCGTCCATCGTCTCGGGCTCGTCCATGTCGTGCCCGAAGACGGCCTGACCCCAGTCGAACGTGCCGTCGAGGGCCGTCGCGTACGGGTCGAGCAGCAGCTTGTGCTCGTTGTGGCGGAGGCCGGCGGCCGGGTTCCAGGGGCCTGCGACACGGAGGCCGTAGCGGGAGCCGACCCGCGCCTCCTCGACCACGGCGTGGAAGACGTGGCCGGTGCGGTTCGTCAGCTCGAAGCGGCGCTCGGTGCCGCCGTCGGCCTCGTCGTCGAACAGGCAGAACCAGACGTGGTCGGCGGTCTCGGAGTACACCGCGACGTGGGCGCCGCCGTCGGGCAGGGGCGTCACGCCGAGGGGGTAGGGCAGGGAGCGGGAGTCGTTCATGCTCCCAGCAGTACAGGAGGAGCGCCGCCGGCGGCCAAGCTGAGCGCCGTACCCCGCCGAACCGTCCCGCCCGCCCCGCCCGCGCCTCCTTCCTCCCCCCGCCTGCCCGGCCCTCCCCGCCATGAACCACGTTCACGAAGATGAACCCCGTTTCCGCGTGGTTCAACTTCGTGAACGGGGTTCATGGCCTCGTGTCGAGGACGACCACGCCTCCCCCACACATCGGGAGCGAGCTCCCACCGCCCCCAGGCGAGGAGGCGCGGATCACGCTGGTCGGGCGCCGCCCGTCACGCTCGCCCCATGACCAGCACCCCGCCCCACCTCTGCCCGCTCGTCTTCACCTCGACCCACGGGGGCACGACGCGCGAGGCGCGACGCCTGCAGCTCGAGGCGCGGCGGGGATCGCTGGTCCGCGTCCATCGGGGCACCTACGCCGCCGCCGCCGACTGGGACGACCTCGACGCGCGAGGGCGGCACGTCGTCCTGACCAGGGCGGTCACCCAAGGGCTGGACCGACGGTGCACGGTCTCCCACGACTCGGCCGCGGCCCTGTGGGGTCTGCCGCGGGTCCACGACGCCTACGCGGACGTGGTGACCGTCATCGATCCTCGGCGGACGACCACGAGGCGTTCGACCGACCTCCTGCGACGCCCCGGCTCGGTTCAGGCGGCCGACCGCGACGAACTCCACGGAGTGTGGCTCACGAGCCTCGAGCGGACCGCCGTCGACGTGGCTCGGAGCGCCTCGTTCGGCGATGCCGTGCTGTGTGTCGACGCCGTCCTGCGCCGCCTGGTCCTGCCCGACGGACACCGGACGGGCGCTGCCGTCGAGGCCGAGTTCCTCCGCCGACGCACTCGACTCATGTCCCGACTGGGCCCGTCCTCACACCCGGGCGGACGGATGGCCCGTCGCGCCGTCGAGTTCTCGTCCGCGTGGGCCGAGAACGGAGGCGAATCCCTCCTGCGTGTCGTGCTGTTCGAACTGGGCTTGTCGTCGGTCGAGTTGCAGAAGACCTTCATCCTCGGCGACCGGTTCCTCGGACGCTGCGACGTCTTCCTCCGGACCTTCGGCGTCGCGGTCGAGTTCGACGGCCACATCAAGCTCACCGACCCCGAGATCCTCGCCGGAAGGACTCCCGCGGAGGCCATCAGGCTCCGGGGACGTCGCGACCGCCGCCTCCTGCGCCATCCCGAGATCCATCACGTGGTGCACTGCGAATACGCCGATCTGGTGTTCCCGGAGAGGCTGGTCGAACTCCTCCGGGCGGCCGACGTCCTCATCGATCCACGTCGGGTGACGGACGCTGCGCGGGTCGCTCGACGGCGCTTCGTCGGGGCGTCCGGATGAACCCCGTTCACGAAGATGAACCCCGTTCAAACGGGGTGCATCTTCGCAAACGGGGTTCGCGCGCGTGCAGAGGGTCAGGGCAGGGGCGGCTAGCTGACGTGCACGTCGGGGCGGCGGCTGCGCGAGGGCTCGGCCCGGCGCAGCACCTCGCGGGTCACCGGTGCGACCTCGCCCACCCCGGTCAGGAAGAACCGCCCCATGTTGGACAGCGGGTTGCCCTCGGTCCACTCGAAGTAGATGTCGGGCACGACGCCGGTCTCGTCGCGGATCGCCAGCAGCACGCTGGCCACGGCGTTCGGCACGGCGCCGCTCGTCGTGCGCAGCACCCGGTAGCCGTGAAGTGCGTGCCCCGTCACGACGAGGTCCTCCTCGAAGTTCGACGAGTCCCCCTTGTGCACCTCGAGGAAGATGACCGGCGAGCGCTGCGGGATGCCGCTGTACTTCCGCTCGGCCGTCAGCTTCTTCTTGTAGATCTCGGCCACCTCGCGCCCCGGCTCGTGGGCGATGACGCGGATCGTGCCGTACTCGTCGGCGTCCTCGCGCACGTACGCGAGCGCGGTGTCGTCCAGGGTGACCGAGGTCGCCCGCAGCTGGAACGACCGCTGCACGCGCGAGACGAGCGACACCGCGATGATGCCGATGATGAAGATCGCGGCGATGCGCACGCCGTCGGGACGCTCGACGACGTTGGTGATGGTCGTGTAGACGAACACGAGGGCGACGACGCCGAAGCCGATCGTGCGCTTCCGCTGGCGCGCGCGTCGCGCCGACAGCGTCACGGCCACGGAGGCGCTGGTGATCAACACGAGGACCCCCGTCGCGTAGGCCCCGCCTTGGGCGTCGACGTCCGCCTCGAACACGATGGTGATGACGAAGGCGATCACCGTGAAGACCAGCACGAGGGGACGGACGGCCCGGGCCCACTGCGGCGCCATGCCGTAGCGCGGCAGGTAGCGCGGCACGAGGTTGAGCAGCCCGGCCATGGCCGACGCCCCGGCGAACCACAGGATGCAGATGGTGCTGACGTCGTACAGCGTGCCGAAGCCGTCGCCGAGGTACTGGTGCGCCAGGAACGCCAGGGCTCGGCCGTTGGCCGACCCGCCGGCCTGGAACTCGGCCTGGGGGATCAAGAGCGTGGTGACGAAACTCGACAGGATCAGGAACGAGCTCATGATGATCGCGGCCGTGGCGAGCAGGCGACGGGCCCCACGGATGCGTCCCACCGGCTTGGCCGGGGTGTCGGTCGGGTCGCCGGTGATCTGGGGCATGACGGCCACCCCGGTCTCGAAGCCCGACAGGCCGAGGGCCAGCTTCGGGAAGACGATCAGGGCGATGCCGACCATGACGAACGGGTTGCCGTGCTGCACGGTCAGCGCTTCCCACCAGTTGCCGATGACCACCGGGTTCTCGCCGATGTGGAAGAGCGACACGGCGATGACGACGAGGTTGAGCGTCAGGAAGATCGCGACGAGCACGACCGCGATGCCGATCGCCTCGCGGAAGCCCCGCAGGAAGACGGCGGCGAGCAACGCGACCAACACGAGCGTCAGCGGCACCTCGGCCCCGTGGAACCACGACGGGGCGAACGGGTTCTCGACGGCGTGCGCCGTGGCGTCGGCCGCCGACAGGGTGATGGTGATCATGAAGTCCGTGGCGGCGAAGCCGAGCAGGACGAGGACGAACAGCTTGCCGCCCCACCAGGGCAGCAGGCGCTCGAGCATCGCGATCGAGCCCTCGCCGCGCGGGCTCTCACGGGCGACGCGGCGGTAGACGGGGAGCGCGCCGAACAGCGTCAGCAGCACCAGCACGATGGTCGCGAGAGGCGAGAGCAGCCCCGCCGCGACGGCCGCGATGGCCGGTTGGTACCCGAGGGTCGAGAAGTAGTCGACGCCGGTCAGGCACATCACCCGCCACCACGAGTGCGTCTTCTCCGGGGTCTCGGCGTGCGGACCCTGGTGCGTCCCCGCGGTCTCGGTGAGGCCGTGCAGCAGCCAGCTCCGCATCCGTCGCGTGGTCGGGTGCGGGGTCGGCGGTGCGACCCTGGCGGGTGACTCGGGCTGCGCGGACACGGGTTCCTCTCGGACGTGCGGGGCGCACCGACCGGGAGGCGGGCACGCGCCCTGCAACGTTAGGCCTCGCGCGCCTCCCGGTGGTGACGCCCGGCGTTAGGAAACCGTGAGGATCCCGACGGCGACCGCGGTCACGCCTCCTCGACGACCTCTGCCCCGGCGTCGGGCACGAAGCGGTAGCCCATGCCGAGCACCGTGACGAGGTGTCGCGGTGCGGCCGGCACGGGTTCGAGCTTCTTGCGGAGTTGCGCGAAGTAGAGCCTCAGGTAGCCGGTGTCCTTCGCGTGGAAGGGGCCCCAGACCTCGGTCAGGATGGTCTCGCGCGTGATCAGCTTGTCGGGGCTGTGCAGCAACAACTCGAGGATCTTCCACTCGGTCGGCGTCAGCCGGACGGCCGTGCCGCCGCTGCCCGCGCCGCCGCCCGCACCCGCGCCGCCGCGCGCACCCGCGCCGCCGCCCGCGCCGCCCCCCGGTCGACGGACCACGGTCTTCGCCGCGAGGTCGACCTGTACGTCGCCGAACGTGACCACGGGCTGCTCGTCGTCGGTGCCCGACGGCAACCGGCGGGTCTGCGCCCGGATGCGGGCGAGCAGCTCGTCCATCGAAAAGGGCTTCGTGACGTAGTCGTCGGCGCCCGCGTCCAACGCCTCGACCTTGTCGGCGGCGTCGGTGCGGCCCGACACGACGAGGATGGGCACGGTCGACCAGCCGCGCAGACCGGTGATCACCTCGACCCCGTCGAGATGGGGCATGCCGAGGTCGAGCATGACGAGGTCGGGGTGCCGGCTGGCCGCGAGGTCGAGCGCCTCCCGCCCGTCGGCGGCCGTGACGACGTCGTAGCCGCGCGCCCCGAGGGTCACCTTGAGCGCCCGCAGGATCTGCGGGTCGTCGTCGGCGATCAGGATCTTCACGGCGCTCACGTGGCCGACCGTACCCGATCGGCCTCGCCTGCCCCGCCCGGCCCGGGCACCGCCGGCAGCCCGACCACCATGGTCAACCCGCCGCCGGGGGTGTCGTCGAGTGCGAGCGTGCCGCCCATGGCCTCGACGAAGCCCTTGCTGAGCGCCAGCCCGAGCCCGAGGCCCGTGCCGTTGTCGGTGTCGCCCAGCCGCTGGAACGCGACGAGGATCTCGTCCCGTCGTTCGACCGGGACCCCGGGTCCCCGGTCCACGACCCGCAGCTCGACCCGGTCGCCGAAGGTGCTCGTCGAGATGCGGACGCTCGCGTCCGGCGGCGAGTGGCGCAGGGCGTTGTCGAGCAGGTTGACGACCACGCGCTGCAACAGCACGGCGTCGGCCCGCACGGGCGGCACCGTCGCCCGCAGCGCGAGCTCGACGTCGGCCGGCCCGAGGCCGAGCTCGTCGAGGGCGCCGAGCACGACCTCGTCGACGTCGACGTCGGCGGGCGTCACGGCGAGGGCACCGGCCTGCACGCGGCTGACGTCGAGCAGGTCGGTGACCAGGGTCGAGAGCGAGTCGAGGCTCTCGTGGGCGGTGGACAGCAGCTCGTCCCGGTCGGAGTCGCTCCAGGCGACGTCGGTCTGCCGCAGTCCGCTGACGGCGGCCGTCGCGGCGGCCAGCGGGCGACGCAGGTCGTGACCGACGGCGGCGAGCAGGGCGCTGCGCATGCGGTCGACCTCGGCGAGCGGCGCGACCTGGCCTGCGGCCCGGCTCAGCTCGGAGTGCTCGAGGGCCGCCTCGACCTGCGCCGCGACGACGTCCAGGAGGCGCCGGTCGGCCGCCTGCAGTTCGGGTCCGGTCAGCTCGAGGGTCGCGTCGGCGCCCGCGGCGATCGACGTGGTGGTCCCGGCCGGGGACCCGGTTCCGGGACGGCCGTCGTCGGCGAGCCGCGCCTCCCCGATCTCGACCCCGCCCTGGACGACGCGCACCCGGGTCATGCCCAGGGCCTCGCGGGTGCGGCCGATCAGGGCCTGCAGGGCGTCCTGGCCGCGCAGCACGCTCCCCGCGACCGTGGCGAGCAGCTCGGTCTCGGCGAGCGCCCGGGCGGCGGCACGGCTGCGGCGTGCGGCCTGGTCGACCACGTAGCTGACGATCGCGGCGTTGAGCACGTACAGCACGAGTGCCGCCAGGTGCAGCGGCTCGGCGATGGTCAGCTGGTAGATCGGCGCGATGAAGAACAGGTCGAGCGTCACGCCCGAGAGCAACGCCGCGAGCAGGGCCGGCCAGATGCCACCCGTGACGGCGACCACCACGACCAGCAGCTGGAAGACCAGCACGGTGCCCGCGATGCCGTCCTCCGAGCGGTGCCCGGCCAGCAGCCCGGTCAGCAGCGGCCCGGCCACGAGGGCGAGCACGAACCCGGCGATCACGCGGCGTCGCGACAGGGCCCCGCCGAGTCGCGGCAGCACCCGGTCGCGTCCGGCCGAGGAGTGGGTGACGATGTGCACGTCGATGCGTCCCGACTCGCGGATCACCGTCGAGCCGATGCCGGGCCCGGTCAACGCCGCGGCCAGGCGCCCCCGTCGGCTGACGCCGATGACGAGTTGCGAGGCGTTCACCCCGCGGGCGAAGGCGACGAGCGCACGGGGAACGTCCGAGCCGACGACCTGGTGGTACGTGCCGCCGAGCTTCTCGACCAGGGCCCGCTGGGCCGCCAGGGCACCCGGTGCTCCCTGCCGGAGGCCGTCCTGCGCACTGACGTGCACGGCGACGAGTTCTCCTCCGGAGGACCGGGCGGCGATGCGGGCACCCCGTCGGATCAGCGTCTCGCCCTCGGGGCCGCCGGTCAGGGCGACGACGACGCGCTCCCGGGCCTCCCAGGTGCTGTCGATGCCGTGCTCGTCGCGGTACGCCTTCAGCGCGCTGTCCACCTCGTCGGCCAGCCAGAGCAGCGCCAGCTCGCGGAGGGCCGTCAGGTTGCCGAGGCGGAAGAAGTTCGAGAGCGCCGCGTCGACCCGGTCGGCCGGGTAGACGACGCCCTCGGCCAGTCGGTCCCGGAGGGCCTGCGGGGCGAGGTCGACGAGCTCCACCTGGTCGGCCGCCCGCAGCACGGCGTCGGGCACCGTCTCGCGCTGCGTCGCCCCGGTGATGCGCTCGACCACGTCGGTGAGCGAGTCGACGTGCTGGACGTTGACGGTCGAGACGACGTCGATGCCGGCGACGAGCAGGGCCTCGACGTCCTGCCACCGCTTCTCGTGGGTGGAGCCGGGGGCGTTCGTGTGGGCGAGCTCGTCGACCAGCGCGAGCTGCGGTGCCCGCGCGAGCACCGCCTCCAGGTCGAGTTCGTCCAGCGCGACGCCGCGGTGGACGACCGCCCGGCGGGGCACGACCTCGAGGTCGCCGACCAGCGCCGAGGTCGCCCGCCGGCCGTGCGTCTCGACGACGGCCACGACGACGTCGACCCCTTCGGATCGCAACCGTGCCCCTTCTTCGAGCATCGTGTACGTCTTGCCCACGCCGGGCGCCGCCCCCAGCACCACCCGCAACCGCCCTCGCTTCATGGGCTCAGCCTGTCACCCCTGCGGACCCGAGCGTGCCGGACGGGGACCACCCGCCGGGCACACGGGAACGCCCCGTGACCACGGGGGCCACGAGGCGTGTGTCTCGAGGGGACCTGGCCCCCTCCGTGGTTCAGCTGGAGGGTCGCACCCGACGCGACCCTGCGCGATCTCACAGGGGGTTGTGTGCCTGGTGCCTCTCGAGGCCGTCCGACCCGAATCGGACTCTTGCAGGATACGCGATCCGGAGGCTCCGTTGCCCATTGGGCATGGAAATTCTCAGGAAGCCCCGGCACGATGGTCCGATGCAGCAGACTCCGGCGCGTGGGGACCTCACCCGATTCGGCACGGAAGCGGTCGGCGGGCGCGACGAGAAGCGTCGGGCGACGAGCCGTGGGCTCGCCGACGCGGCCTTCCGACTGGCGACCGAGAAGGGCTTCGACGGCTTCGTCGTCGAGGACGTCACCGCCCTGGCCGGTTACTCGAGGCGCACCTTCGCGAACCACTACTCGTGCAAGGAGGACGCCGTGGCCTCGGTGCTCCTGAACAAGGCGGGCGCGGCGGTGGACGCCTCCGACCTGTCGATGCTGGCGTCCTTCCAGGGCACCGACATCGACCTGCTCGAGCTGCTGCTGCTGTCGGCCGTCGACACCCAGCTCGTTGACTACATGATCAGCCTCCGCCACCTGCTGCGGACGCACGAACCCCTTTTGCCCTACGTGCTCGCGGTCGGCGTCCCCATGACCGAACGCGTCGGCGACGTGATCGGCCTGGCCGTCGGCCCCTCGCGGGACGACCTGACCACGTCCTTGCTGATCCATTCGACCTGGGGTGCCGTCATCGCCGTGCTGCGCGGCGTCTACGACCCCTGGGTCGACACGACCACCGACGACGAACGCGTCGACGCCCTCCGCGCCTACTGGGCGACGACGTTCGAGCGCTTCCGCACGGGCTTCGGCCCCGTCGCCTGAGCCGGTCCGCACCGCACCGCACCGCGTTTCGTGCACGGCACCGGGTAGAGACGCGGTGCCGTGCACGAAACGCGGTGCAACACGCTGGGCTCGGGACGAGGAGGCGCGGCGCCGGCCTCGTCAGGCCAGCAGGTCCACGGCGAGGTAGCCGGCGTAGCCGCCCGACGTGCGTCCGTCGCGCCGTCCCGAGGTCAGCACCTCGCCGACGTCCGAGGCGACGAGCGTCGCGCCGGCGTCGCGCAGCCGGTCGACGAGGACGTTGTCCTCGTGCAGGTCGACGGGCGCGAACCCGCCGACGGACCGGTACGACGACGCCCGCACCCCGAGGTTGGCGCCGTGCACGTGGCCGTTCGGCCGCCCGGGCGTGTGCCGGGCCGTCCAGGCCGCGATCTGACGCGGCGAGAGGTCGGCGAAGTCCGGGCGCACGGTCCCGATCACGACGTCGGCGCCCGAGGCGGCCCGGTCGAGCTGGTCGTCGATCCAGCCCGGCGGCACGACCGAGTCGGCGTCGGTGCAGGCGAGCCACACCGCGTCGAGCGGCAGGTCGTCCGAGGGCGCGCCGAGTTCGTCCAGGGCGACGTCGACGCCGACGGCCCGTGCGACACCGACCCCGCGGGCCTCGATCTCGACGACGGTCACGCGGGCGTGCGCACGGGCGGCCGCCACCGTCCCGTCGGTGCAGGCGTCGGCCACGAGGACGACGACGACCCGCACCTCCGGATGGGTCCTGGCCGTGTGCCGCCGCGCGACGTCGACGCCGTCGAGTGCGCGCGAGACGAGTTCCTCCTCGTCGTGCGCGGGGACGACGACCGCGACGGCCCGCACGGGGCGGGCCGGGGTCGAGGCCGGGGTCGATCGGGCGGGCGCGGCGCTCATCGCAGGCCCGTCCGCTGGGCGACCGACCGGGGGTCGCGCGAGAAGACGTCGAGCACGAAGTCGCCCTCGACGTGGTGCGAGACCCGGTGGAGGCGCGGGTCGGCGCCCAGCCGGGCGTGGACGTCGTCCGCGCCCTGCCGGAAGTCCCCCTCGGGCTGGGTCCAGTGGCAGGCCACGACGTCGCCGTCGTCGGCCAGACCGTCGACGATCGAGTCCACCAGCCGCCCGAACGCTTCCGGGGCCAGGTAGTAGCCGACCTCGCTGAGCACGACGAGGTCGAAGGTGCCCGACGGGTAGTCGGCGGCGGCGTCGGCCTGCTCGACCGTGACGTGCGGCAGGTTCGCGAGCCGCTCGCGAGCGGCCTGCACGGCGACCGACGACACGTCGAGGGCCAGCAGGCGGTCCGCCGCGGGGGCCAGGTCGCCCGTCAGCACGCCGATCGAGCAGCCCACCTCGAGCACGCGGCCGTAGCGCTCACGAGGCAGCGACGCCACGGTGAGGGCGCGCTTGCGGCGCTCGTACCAGCGCGTCGTGACCCGCCACGGGTCGGCGCGGCGGGCGTGCGTCCGGTCGAAGGTCGCCTCGGTCGCCGGGACCGACGCCGCGGCGCCCGCGCCCTGGCCGTCCGCGTCCTGGCCGCCCGCGTCCCGACCGTGCGCCTCCGACCCGGCCACGACGAAGACCTCGCGCCCGCGGGTGAAGTGCCGCTCGAACACCGGGTGCAGCACGGGTGCGTCCTCGGGCGCGGTCGAGAGGGGTCGGCGCTGCGAGACGTACGCCGCGAGGGCCGAGCGCTTCGCGGCGTCGGCGACGGCGTCCAGGGACGACAGCCGCAGGGACGGCCAGGGCACGTCGGGATGGTCGGGCGAACCCCAGTGCCACAGCCAGATCGGGTACTCGAGCACCGTCGTGCCGGCCTGGTCCGCCTCGGCCGCCAGCTCGGCGGCGATCTCGCCGAGCACGCGGTGGTCCCGGTGCCCGTCGCCGCGCCAGGGCGCGACGAGCAGGCCACCGGGCCCGGGCAGCAGGGGACGCAGCCGCTCGGTGATCTCGGGTCGGGCCTCGCGGACCGTCCCGTCGGCGATGCTCCAGTGCACCAGCTCGACGTCGTGACCCAGCAGGTCCACCGCGACCCGCGCCTCCTCGGCCCGCGTCGCGACGAGGTCCTCGGCGCTCGTGGTCGAGCCGGGGTGCGAGGCCGCGCCGTCGGTCACCACGACGACCGTGACCGGGATGCCGTGGGCGGCCGCGTGGGCGATGAGCCCGCCGGCGCCGAGGGTCTCGTCGTCGGGGTGGGCGGCCAGCACGACCACGCGCGACGCGCTGGTCGGGACGACGGCGCCGTCGAGCGGCGGCAGGTCGAGGAGGCGCGGGTCGGCCTCCCAGGTCTCCACCGGGGTCCCCGGCGCGCGACCGTCGAAGCTCACCACGTGGAACGTCCGTCGGCCACGGCCCGGCGCAGGACCGTCTGGCCGAGCGACGCGTCGTCGCGTTCGCCGTGGTGCTGGCGGAGGTAGAGCTCGAGGTCGGCGACGCGCTTGGCGTGGGCCGCGTCGGTGGCGAGCGGGGCCGGGCCGAGGGCACGGGACGCCCGCGCGAGCACGTCGTCGCAGGCGTGGGCGACGGTCCCGCGGACGCGCTTGGCCAGCAGCCGCCCGGCGTCACCGGTCGCCTCACCGGCGTCGACGAGGTCGGCGGCCTCGACCAGAGCCCGGCGGGCGTCGGCCAGTCGCGTGTCGACGAGGCCGAGGGCCTGCAGGAGGTGCGGGTCGGCAGGGCGCTCCGGCGTGCGCGACGAGGCGGTCACCGCCGCGGCCAGCAGCGTGCGGGCCACGCCGACCGCGCCGCCGTACCAGCACGCCGCGACGCCGATCCCGCCCCACGAGAAGCCGGGACGCTCGAGGTACCACCCGGGAGCGCCGACCTCGCGTGCCTCGACGTCGTCGAAGTCGACCGGGCCGGAGGGGATCTCGACGAGGCCCCTGGCGTGCCAGGCGTCCGCCGTCACGGTCACGCCCGCCTGACGGAGGTCGACCGAGAACAGGCGACGCTCGTCGCCGACCCAGGCGGTGACGAGCGCGCCGTCGAGGGTGCCCGCCAGGGAGCACCAGGGCTTCGTGCCGGCCAGCGACCACGGACCCGACCCGTCCGGGCCCCGGGTCGCCGTCAGACGGACGCCGGGCCCCTCGGCGGCGAACACGCCCCAGGTGAAGGGGTCGGCGGTCCGAGCGCGCGGGGGGACGGAGGAGCGGTCGCCGTCGTCCTCGTCGGACAGGGTCTCGATGGCGGTCGCGGCGCCGGCCTCGGCGTGCTGGTCGAGGATGGCGAGGGCGTCGAGGTGCGGTTCGGCCGCTCGGGCCGCACCGAGATCGTGCGCGGCGAGCGTCGCCAGGGCCTGCCAGAGGTCGGCCGTCGAGCCCAGTCCGGGCAGGGCCCCGTGTCGACCGAGCTCGACGGCGAGGTCGAGTGCGTCGCCCACCGAGGGCGCCGGACGGGATCGCAACCCCTCGACGACGAGAGCGGTGGCCGTCCCGACGACCGGACCCGCGCCTCCCAGGGTGACCGGCTCGATGGGGTCGGTCGAGCGCGCGGGCGCGGAGGGACTCATGGTCTCGACGCTAGTCGGTCGTCCGATCGAGCGTGGGGCTTGACAAGGAGGCGGACGACAGGTGTCGGTCAGTGGCGGGAGGCTCAGAACTCGTCGGTGTCGAGCGGGATGCGCTCGGCCACTTCGGCGGTCTGGGGCTCGATTCCGCGGAGTCGGCCGATGCGCCCCTCGATGTCGTCGACCAGGGCGTCGTCGTCGATCTCCGCCTCGTCGGTCTGTTCTTCGGAGACCAGCATCTGGCTGGCGGGACCGAGCAGCACCTGGAACCGCTGGTGCACCCCGCCACGATCCATGCCGGGCAGGTCGACCATGTCGGACTTGTTCTGCATCGCCAGCGCTCGCGCGTACTCGACGACGGCCGCCGCGATCGCGTCGCCGGTGACCAGGTACTCGTCGGTGTAGTGGATGCGTTTCACCCGTGGTTCTCCCTGCAGTCGAGACGACTCGTCGTCACCGATCACGCTACGCGCGACGGGGCGGGAAGGCCCCGTGCCGGGCGACGTCGGTGGCCCTCGAGCGGGCAGAAGAAAAGCCACCCCGGAACATCTCTGGCGAGAGAGAGAACCGACGTGGCTTTCCGCGGAGCCGGTGGGATTTGAACCCACGGTTCCCACAAAGGGAACTCCACCTTAGCAGGGTGGTGCACTAGGCCGAACTATGCGACGGCTCCATGCGGCTCGCGAGCGAACACGCAGGGACAAGCATAGCGGCCCGGAGGCCAGATGCCGAACCGGGGCCCGGGGCCGGTCGGACGTGCGGCCGGGACGGGCGTGGACAGAACCACCCGTGCCCCACCCGCTCTGGGGGGCGTGATCGGCTTGTCGGCATTTGTGCCGACACATAGAGTACCCCTGACGCCGACGACGGCCGAGGGGCCGGGGCCCGACAGCACGGGCCCGTTCACCCTTGCCGAACACGCCCCCCGACGGTCGCCGCGTCACGTGCCCCACCATCGAGCGCCGCACCCGAACGGCTGCGCCCGAGGGGCTCGCCGCCGGCACCGACGCCGGCCTCCACACCCCCCACGGTGCCGCACCCCTGATCCCGGCATCGCGGGGTTCTCATGCGTGCCGGTTCGGGCCGCCGCTTGAGGTCACCGGTCGTCCCGGCGAGCTGGTTACTCGCCGGGGCGACTTCTCGGCGGAGCGCCTAGTTCGAGCCGAACGCGACCGAGCAGGTCTGGTCGGCCGCCGTCTGGCCGGTGAGCCCCTCGATGACCTCGGTCGTCGGAGGCGTGGTCGACGCCCCCGCGCCCGGATCGGTGGGTGCCGCCGTGTCGGCCGGAGCAGCGGTCTGGGCCGGAGCAGCCGTCTCGGCCGGAGCGGCCGGGGCCTGGGTCGCCGCCTCACCGTCACCCGTGGCGGTGTTCTCGGAGCCGATGCCGGTGCTGCCCTCGGGGATCGAGAACGGGACGTCGTTCGCGATCGCGTCGAAGAGCTGGGTCGCCACGGCCTCGTCGGGCTGGACCTTGTTCTCGTAGACGCCCGAGCCTCCGGTCGTGCCGGGGTACTGGACGAAGTTGACGGCGTCGAGCGGCAGGTCCCGGAGCGCGAGACCGATCTGCACCATGGTGTCGATCTTGGTCAGCTGGTCGGACAGGGTCATGTTGCTCGCCGCGGCGCGGGCCAACGAGTAGAGCTTCGTGGGGTTGCTGAGGGTGTCGGCGCTCTTCACCGTCCGCAACAGCGACGAGAGGTAGACCTGCTGGCTGCTGATGCGGCCGAGGTCGGACCCGTCGCCCACGCCGTGGCGGGTGCGCAGGAAGGCCAGGGCGTCGGCACCCGAGAGCACGGTCTCGCCGGCCGGGATGTCAAGGCCCGTGTAGCGGTCCTTGATGGGCGTGGCGGCACAGACGGGGACGCCGCCGATGGCGTTCGACATCTCGATGACGCCGTTGAACGAGATCATGCCCGCGAAGGGGATGTCGAGACCGGTCAGGCTCGAGACGGTCGAGGCGACGCAGCTCAGCCCGCCGTACGAGTAGGCCTCGTTGATGGGTCGGGCCGACATCGCCGAGTAGTACCCCGAGCCGTCCTCCTTCGCGCACGACGGGATCGGCACGACCATGTCGCGGGGGATGCTGACGGCGGTCGCGTTGGTGTGGTCGGCCGACACGTGGAGCAGGATGTTGACGTCGTTCAGGGTCGCGTCCCGCTCGCCGAACGCCCCCTGGTCCTGGCTGGCGTCGTTGTCGGTCCCGACGACGAGGATGTTGAAGCCGCCTTCGTACTCGCTGATCGACGGCGGAGCGGGCTTCGTGGTCTCGCCCTGGGCCGCCTGCAGCTCGACCCCGTCACCGAGGTCGCTGCGCACCTGGTACGCCGCGATGGCGCCGACCGAGGCTCCGCTCACGAGCAGGACGGCCACCGAGGCGGCCACCACCTTCGTGACGGCCCGCACCGCGCCTCCGCTCTTGAGCCGGCCGTGTCGGGCGACTCCCGTCGTCGCGGGGGCGGAACGGCGTCCGGAGGCGGTCGCCTCGGGTCGGGCAGCTCGTCGGCCACGGCCGGATCGGTCGCGAAGGTCGCTCACGCGGTGTCCTCTCGGTCATCGAGGGCGACCCTCGCTCGCGCGGCCTCGGAATCGTTCGAGGATCGAGCGGGCAGAAGGGCACCGTTCGGTGTACGGGCAGATGGAGATACTACCCAGGCGGTCCTGGGCCGATGCCGGGACTCAGCCGGTCGCACGGTTCGCGACGAGCTGGACGGCGTACGAGGCGTGCCACTTGCCGGCGGCCGGTCCCCCGTTGCACTCGCCGTCGCTCGCTCCCGGCGTCTTGATCCAGAGCAGGGCGTCGAGCTTCGTCGTGCCGGTCTGCACCGAGGGCACGACCCCCAGGCCGGCCCCGGGCGCGTTGCACCACGTGCCCTTCCAGCCGCGACCGTTGCGCGACGTGTCGATCACGTACCGTGCGCCTCCCGTCGCCTGCGACACCTTCTCGGCGTAGGCACGCTCGGATTCGACGGGGTAGTAGTTCGACACGTTGGTCGCGAAGCCGCGGGCACGGTCGACACCGGCCGCCTTGAGGCGCGCGGCCATGGTCTGCGGCGGCACCCAGTTCGAGTTGCCGGCGTCGAGGTAGGCGGGGACGCCCGCGTCCGCCAGGGTCGCGACCGCGGAGGCGATGGTGGCCTCCCGCCCGCTCGTCTGCTCGGGGCAGTTGCTGATGAGCGTGAGGGCGTCGGGTTCGACGACCACGACGACCCGGTGGCCCGCCAGCCGCGAGGCGACGAGGGAGTTCCAGCGCAGGTACGCCGCGTTGTCGGCCGACCCACCCGCCGAGTGGCTGCCACAGTCACGGTTCGGGATGTTGTACGTGACGAACAAGGGGGTCGCGCCGACCTTCTCGGCGGCGGCGACGGTGCCGTCGATCTTCTTCACGAGCTGGGCGTCGGTCAGCCAGCTGCCGAGCCAGGTCGCCACCGGCTGCTTCGAGATCGTGCGGGCCGCCGCGGCCTCGGCGGTCCGACCCTCGGACGTCAGCGTGGTCGCGGCGCGCGCCGCCTCACCGGCGGGGTCGACGTACAGACCACCCCGGAACAGCGTCGTGGTGGGCGTGGTGCGGATGGTCTGCGAGACCGCGGCGGGCGTCGTCACCGACGGGACCGACGTCGAGGTCGGGTCGGGCGACACCGGCGCCCCGGTCGACCCGCGCTCGCCGCGCGAGGTGAAGGCGGCGATGGCGCGCTCGGCCGACTTGGACGACCGTGCGGGCGGGCTCGACGCGGTCGGCGGCGAGGCCGTGACCGAGGTCGCCGAGGGGGCGACGGGGGCCGCGTGCGCTCGCGCAGGAGCGACCGCGAGGCCGGCCGTCAGGGCGACGGCGACGCCGAGGACGACGGCGGCGCGGGTCGTCGGGGTCATGTGGGTCATGGCTGGGGTCCTGGTGTCGAGGGGCCCGGGCGGTGTTCGGCCCACCCGGGGTGCCGACCGGTGCGGGACCGCAGCGGGAGGCCCGATCAGTGCAACACGGGGGTGCGTCGGCGTTCAGTCCCTGTTCGGGGGGACGGAGCGTTCCACTTCGGGGGCCACGAGGGTCGGAGAAGGCCTCAGGCGGGGTTCCGGGCTCGGCACCCGAGGAGGTCGTCGCGGCGGCCCTCGCGGCGGCCGACCTGGGAGACTGGACGGGCGGTCGCGGACGCTCCCGCGCGCGCACCAGGCCCGGGAGGACCACATGAACGGCGAGACCAACCGAGACGCATGGCGGGACTCCGTCGAGACCTGGCTCAAGGGCGACGAGCGCAACGACGTCTTCGACGGCTACCTCGACTGGTACCGCGCGCCGGTGATGGCCGACACCGACGACTGGACCCGCGACTTCTTCGTGCTGCCGGCCGTCGGCTCGGACGTGCTGCACAAGCACGCGGGCTTCGTCGACGGCGACGCCGCCGTCTCGGTCGACGACACCACCTGGCGCGACCTCAGCACCCTGATCGGCGAGGCCTTCGCGACCTACGCCGCCGCCAAGGCCTAGGAGGCGCGGGTCGCGTCATCTGCGGAACGCGCGACCCGACCGGCGGAGGGCGTGGGATTCGAACCCCGCGGCGCGCCAGCGACGCGTCCGCCCGGTCGGCGCCCTCCAGGGCGCGGTGCGGAACGCGTAACCCGACTGGCGGAGGGCGTGGGATTCGAACCCACGAGACATCTCTGCCCACTTGTTTTCAAGACAAGCTCCATCGGCCGCTCGGACAGCCCTCCCGGTGGCCGGACGAGCTACGCCGCCACGATGTGATCACTGCGCCACGTCTAAACGTGGTGTCGTGTTCATGTCGTGGCGGGATGCACGCATCGGGCAACCGGGCCGAGTCTACCGGCTCAGAGCGTTGCGAGCACCTCGGCGAGCCCGTCGTCCAGGTCGCTCGACGTCAGCTCGCTGGCCACCGCGGCGACGTCGTCGGGCGCCTGGCCCATGGCCACCCCGCGACCCTCGGCCGCGGCCCAGCGCAGCATGTCGATGTCATTGCGTCCGTCGCCGGCGGCCAGGACCTGCGACCGTGGCACGTCGAGCCACTGCCGCACGCGCTCGAGGGCGGTCGCCTTCGTGACGCCGTCCGGGGCGATGTCGAGCCAGGCCGTCCAGCCGACGTTGTAGTTCACGTGCTGGAGGCCCATGCGCTCGACGGCCGTGAGGAAGTCCTCGGTGTCGTGGTCGGGCGAGACGACGACCACGCGGGTCGCCGGCCGGCCGACGAGGTCGTCGAACTCGACCTTCTCGGCGTTCAGTGCCGCCGCCGCCGCGGGGAACGACCCGCAGTACCGCAGCAGCCCCTCTTGGTCTTCGACGGCGTACCCGGCCCCCGCGTCGGCCAGGGCCTCGCGGATCGTCGACAGCACCTGGGTCGGGTCGAACTCCTCGACGTGCACGCGGCGGTACCCCGTCGGGGCCGACTCGTCACGGCCCAGGGTGATCGCACCGTTCGCGCAGACGACGTAGTCCGAGACGAGACCGAGACGCTCCATGACGGGCAGCGTCATCGACACCGAGCGTCCGGTCGCGATCATGACCTGGTGACCCTGGTCGTGGAGGCGCGTGATCTCGCCGAGGACGCCCTCGGAGATGGTGCCGTCCTCGGGCATGATCGTGCCGTCGACGTCGAGCGCGACCAACCAGCGGTCGGCGGCGGCCACGGGCTCGTCGCCGGGCCGGGGTGCGGCGGCGGCCTGGCTCACGCGACCGGCTCGATGACCTCGAGGCCACCGAGGTAGCCGCGCAGCGCCTCGGGCACGACCACCGAACCGTCGGCCTGCTGGTGCGTCTCGAGGATCGCGACGAGCCACCGCGTGGTCGCGAGGGTGCCGTTGAGCGTCGCGACGGGGGCCGTCTTGCCGCTCTCGGTGCGGTAGCGGGTGTCGAGGCGGCGGGCCTGGAAGGTGGTGCAGTTCGACGTGCTGCTCAGCTCGCGGTAGGTGCCCTGCGTCGGCACCCAGGCCTCGATGTCGAACTTGCGTGCGGCGCTCGAACCGAGGTCGCCGGCGGCGACGTCGATGACGCGGTAGGTGAGGCCGAGGGCCTGCAGCATGCTCTCCTGGAACCCGACGAGGGCGTCGTGCTCGGCCTCTGCCTGGTCGGGGTGCACGTAGCTGAACATCTCGAGCTTGTTGAACTGGTGCACGCGCAGGATGCCCCGGTTGTCCTTGCCGGCGGCCCCGGCCTCGCGGCGGTAGCAGGTCGACCAGCCGGCGTAGCGGATCGGGCCCGCCTCGACGTCGAGGATCTCGTCGGAGTGGTAGCCGGCGAGCGCGACCTCGCTCGTGCCGGTCAGGTAGAGGTCGTCGGCGGGCAGGTGGTAGACCTCGTCGGCGTGGGAACCCAGGAACCCGGTGCCGGCCATGACCTCGGGTCGCACCAGCGTCGGGGTGATCAGCGGCGTGAAGTCGTTCTTCAGGGCGAGGTCGAGGGCCATGTTCATCAGGCCGAGCTCGAGGCGCGCACCGATGCCGCGCAAGAAGTAGAAGCGCGAGCCCGACACCTTGGTGCCGCGCTTGATGTCGATCGCGCCGAGCTTCTCGCCGAGGTCGGCGTGGTCGAGGGCCTCGAAGTCGAAGGAGGGGCGGGTGCCGTGCTCACGGAGCGTCACGAAGTTCTCTTCGCCGCCCGAGGGCACGCCGTCGATGATCAGGTTGCCGATGCCGCGCGCGGCCGTGTCGAAGACCGCATCGGCCTCGTTCGAGGCGGCCTGCGCCTCCTTCACGTGGGCGGCGAGCTGCTGCGCCTGCGCGACCAGGGCCTTCTTCTCGTCTTTCGGCGCCTTGGCGACGGTCTTGCCGAAGGCGTTCTGCTCGGCGCGCAGGTCTTCGAAGGCGGCGATCGCCGCGCGGCGGGCCTGGTCGGCCGCCACCGCGTCGTCGACCAGCGACTCGGAATCGCCCCGGGCCCGCTGGCTCTGCTTGACGAGGTCGGGGGATTCACGAAGCAACTGGGGATCGATCACCCGCCCATCCTAGGCAACGGCACCCGCGCGGCCGACGTTCTGCACAGAGCCTTCGCCTTCCCGTTACCTCACGGGGGTGCGTCCAATACGCTCGCCCCATGACCGCCACCTCCCCCTCCCCCGCCGAGCACGCCTCGGCATCCGAGCCCGAGACGGCTCGCCAGACCGCCGCGGTCGTCTACAACCCGATCAAGGTCGACCTCGACGCCATCAAGACGGCCGTCGGGCGCCACGAGTTCTCGAACGGCTGGGCCCCCACGAAGTTCTACGAGACCAGCAAGGAAGACCCGGGCGGCGAGGTGACGAAGCAGGCCCTCGCCGAGGGCGCCGACATGGTGATCGCCGCGGGGGGCGACGGCACGGTGCGTGCCGTGGCCGAGGCCCTGCAGGGCACCGACGCGTCCCTCGCCCTGCTCCCCTCGGGCACGGGCAACCTGTTGGCCCGCAACCTCGAGCTCTCGCTCGACAACCTCGACGACTCGATCGCGACGGCGTTCAGCGGTCGCGACCGTGACATCGACCTCGGCGTCGTCGACGTCGAGCGTGAGGACGGCTCGCGCGAGACCAAGGCGTTCGTCGTCATGGCGGGCGTCGGCCTCGACGCGAAGATGCTCGCGAACACCAACGACGAGCTGAAGAAGCGCGTCGGGTGGCTCGCCTACGTCGACGCCATCGCCCGCGCGCTCCGCGACGACAACAAGATCGACGTCCGGTACGAGCTCGACGACCAGGGCCGCAAGTCGATGCGCGCCCACACGATCATCGTCGGCAACTGCGGCCTGCTGCCCGCCAACATCATGCTGCTGCCCGACGCGGCGATCGACGACGGCATCTTCGACATCGTCGCCCTGCGCCCCGAGGGCTTCTTCGGCTGGGTGCAGATCTGGGTCAAGATCGTGTGGGAGAACGGCGTCATGCGCCGCACCCAGGTCGGCCGCCGCATCCTCGCCGCCAACAGCCGCGAGGTGCGCACCCTGCGCTACAACAAGGGCAAGAAGCTCGTGGTCCGCCTCGACTCCCCCCAGGACTTCGAGATCGACGGCGACTCCGTCGGCAAGGTCGTCGCCCTGCGTGCGGTCGTCGACCCGGGCGGCCTGACCGTCCGCGTGCCGGCCGACGCCTGATCGGCACGGGCGGCCGGCCGAGCGAGGCCGGTCGTCAGCGCAGGCCGCTGATCAGCGCAGGCCGCTGATCAACCCGCGCAACCAGTCGCGGGCGTCGACGAAGGCCTCGTCGTCGTACCGCGGCGAGACCTCGGCCGGGGCGCCGTCGGCACGAGGGTACGACCCGAGGAACATCACGCTCGGGCTGAAGCGCTTCAGCCCGAGCAGGGCGTCGGCCACGCGTTCGTCGAGCACGTGCCCCTCGAGGTCGATGACGAACCGGTAGCGCCCGAGGGCGTCGCCGATCGGCCGCGACTGGATGAGGCTGAGGTTGATGCCGCGGGTCGCGAACTGCTCGAGCATGTCGACCAGGGCCCCCGAGCCGTCGGCCGGCAGCTCGACGATCAGGCTGGTCTTGTCGGCACCGGTCGCGGGCGGCACGGGTACCGTCCGGCTGACCAGCACGAAGCGCGTGACGGCCTGGTCGTTGTCGCCGATCTCGCGGGCGAGCACCTCGAGGTCGTGGTGGTCGGTGATGCCGGGAGGCGCGACCGCGGCGTCCGCGGAGCCCCCGGCGCCGCCCGGCTCGAGCAGCGAGGCGGCGGCGGCCACGTTCGACGAGGCGGGCAGGTGACCGTGGCCGGGCAGGTTGCGTTCGAGCCAGCGGTGGGTCTGCGCGTAGGCGACCGGGTGCGCGTTGACGAGCCGCACCTCCTCGATGCGGGTGCCCGGCCGGGCGACGAGCACGAAGTTGACGCGCACCAGGTACTCGCCGACGATGCGGAGGCCCGGCACGGTGGCGAGGGCGTCCTGCGTCGCGCTGACCCCGCCCTCGACGCTGTTCTCGATGGCGATCATCGCGGCCGTGCTGACGCCCGAGACGACGTCGGCCAGGGCCTCGCCGACGTTGTTGACGCTCTTCCAGGTGGCCCCGACGGCCTCGGGCACCTGCTTGAGCGCCGCCTCGGTGAATGTGCCCGCGGGCCCGAGGTAGCTGTAGGTCGTCGAGGAGGCGCGGGTCGGCATGACGAGGAGCCTACTGAGAGCCGCCCGGGCACCGCGACGAAGGTCGGCGGCGGGTGCCAGGATGTCCCCATGACCGACCGTGCCGGAACCCCCGCAGAAGCCAGCGACCTGATCGACCCCGAAGAGGTCACGGCCGCGTACTACGAACTCGTCCCCGACGTCGGCGAGGTCGAGCAGAAGGTCGTCTTCGGCACCTCGGGCCACCGCGGGTCGTCGCTCGACGCCGCCTTCAACGAGACCCACATCGCCGCCATCACGCAGGCGATCGTCGAGTACCGCGCGGGTCAGGGCATCACCGGCCCGCTGTTCATCGGGCGCGACACGCACATCCTGAGCGGCCCCGCCGAGCGCACCGCGGTCGAGGTGCTCACCGGCAACGACGTGAAGGTGCTGGCCGACGCAGAGGGCGGCTACGTGCCGACGCCCGCGCTCAGCCACGCGATCCTGGTCTACAACAACGACCCCGCGAACACCGACAAGGCCGACGGCATCGTCGTCACCCCCAGCCACAACCCGCCTCGCGACGGCGGCTTCAAGTACAACCCGCCCCACGGCGGGCCGGCCGACAGCGACGCCACGAACTGGATCGCGAACCGCGCCAACGAGATCATCGCCGCCGGCAACGTCGACGTGAAGCGCGGCGTCGGCACGCCCGGCCGCCACGACTTCCTCCGCGGCTACGTGGGCGACCTCGTCAACATCATCGACATCGACGCCATCAAGCAGGCCGGCGTCAAGATCGGCGCCGACCCGCTCGGTGGCGCGAGCGTCGAGTACTGGGGCGCGATCCGCGACGTCTACGGCCTCGACCTCACCGTCACGAACCCGGGCGTCGACCCCACCTGGCGCTTCATGACGCTCGACTGGGACGGCAAGATCCGCATGGACCCGTCGAGCCCCTCGGCGATGGCCAGCGTCGTGCGCCGCAAGGACGAGTTCGACGTCCTGACCGGCAACGACGCCGACGCCGACCGGCACGGCATCGTCACGCCCGACGGCGGCCTGATGAACCCGAACCACTACCTCGCCGTCGCCATCGACTACCTCTACACGCACCGCCCCGAGTGGCGCGACGACGCGGCCATCGGCAAGACCCTGGTCTCGTCGAGCATCATCGACAAGGTCGCCGAGTCGCACGGGCGTCGCCTGTGGGAGGTCCCGGTCGGGTTCAAGTGGTTCGTCCCCGGCCTGGTGGACGGCTCGGTCGCCTTCGGTGGCGAAGAGAGCGCCGGCGCGTCCTTCCTGCGCAAGGACGGCACCGTCTGGACGACCGACAAGGACGGCATCCTGCTCGCCCTGCTCGCGAGCGAGATCATCGCCGTCACCGGCAAGACCCCCTCGCAGCTCTACGCCGAACTGGTCGAGAAGTACGGCGACCCGGTCTACCAGCGGGTCGACGCGGCGGCGACGAAAGAGCAGAAGACCCGTCTGGGCAAGCTCGACGGCGACGCGATCGAGGCGACCGAGCTCGCGGGCGACCGCATCACGGCCAAGCTCAGCAAGGCTCCGGGCAACGACGCGGCCGTCGGCGGCGTCAAGGTCGTCACCGACAAGGCCTGGTTCGCGGCCCGCCCCAGCGGCACCGAGGACGTCTACAAGATCTACGCCGAGTCCTTCGAGGGCCCCGAGCACCTCGCCCGCGTCCAGGCCGAGGCGAAGACCATCGTCGACGCCGCGCTCGGCGCCTGACCCGCGCCTCCCGCACCGCCCGACGGGCGTGTTCGTGACGGACGGGCGACTTCGGTCGCCCGTGTCCAACGAACACGCCCGTCCTGCGGTTCGCGGGGCCGCGCGGCGGGCAGGCGGCGGGCAGGCGGCAGGGTCAGCCCGCGTAGTCCGGGGCGGCCGGAAGGCCGAAGAACTCCTCGAGCGTGGTGACGCCCGTGTCGTGCATCTCGGTGGCGAGGGGCACGCCCACGTACCGGAAGTGCCACGGCTCGAAGGTGAAGCCCGTCACGGCGACCTTGTCGGCCGGGTAGCGCAGCAAGAACCCGAAGCGCCATGCGTTGGCCGCGAGCCACTGCCCCTGCGGTGTGTCCCCGAAGCAGGCCTGCAACGCGCAACTGAGCGGCACGGGGCTGATGTCGAGGGCGAGCCCGGTCTGGTGCTCGCTGAAACCCGGACGGGCGCTCTGTGCATCGGCCTGTGCCTGCCCGAGACGCTGGACCCAGCCGGCGTAGACGCTCACCTGGGTGTCGTACGAGCGGTAGGCACTCTGCACCTGGAACGCCCCGGCCCCCTCGGCCTGGCCCGCCCGGAACATCTCGACGACCGCGGCGGCGGCCTCGGCGCGGAGGGTCGGCGGGTTCTGGTGCGCCACGTCGGGCGTGACGAGGTCGCCGGGGACGTAGTCGACCGGGTCGAGCGCGCGTAGCTTGTCGCTGACGACCCAGAGGCTGGCGGGGTCGTCGACCGACCGGGCCGCCTTGTCGAACGCGGGTGTCGTGGGGGACGTGGGAGGCGCCTCCTCGGTCGGGGTCGTGGTGGGGGTGAGCGTCGGCGAGACGGTCGCGACCGACGTGCTCGGGCTCGGCTCGGGCGCGCCCCCCGAGCACGCGGCCAGCAGGCCGGCCGAGAGGACGACGGCCAGGACGGTGGCCGCGGGGTGCGGCAGGGAGGGGCGGCGTGACATCGCGTCGAGCCTAGTCACGAGCAGCGGACCGACACGGACGGACGATTCCTCTTGTTGTCGGATGCTTGCCCGTGAAGTAACTTTGCGTACTGCGCAATTCCTCGTCGCGCCTCCCCCGTCCAGACAGAAGAGACACCATGTCGAGCGCCGCCTCCGCACCCACGACCACGGCCCCCGCCGAGCGCCAGGGCCTGATGACCCACCGCCAGATCCTGTACGTCATCTTCGGCCTGATGGCCGGCATGTTCCTCTCGGCCCTCGACCAGACGATCGTCGGCACCTCGATGCGGACGATCGCGGACGACCTCGACGGGCTCAGCCTGCAGGCCTGGGTGACCACCGCCTACCTGATCGTGTCGACCATCTCGACGCCGATCTACGGCAAGCTCAGCGACATCTTCGGCAGGCGACCGCTCTTCCTGATCGCCATCACGATCTTCTTGCTCGGGTCCGTCGCGGCCGGCTTCTCCGAGAGCATGTACCAGCTCGCCATCTTCCGGGCGATCCAGGGCATGGGCGCCGGCGGCCTCATGGCCCTGCCGCTGACGATCATGGGCGACATCCTGGCCCCGCGTGAGCGCGCGAAGTACCAGGGCTACTTCCTCGCCGTGTTCGGCATCTCGAGCGTCATCGGCCCGCTCGTCGGCGGACTCTTCGCCGGAGCCGACCAGATCCTCTTCGTCACCGGCTGGCGCTGGGTGTTCCTGATCAACGTGCCGATCGGCATCGTGGCGCTGTTCATCGTCGTGCGGTTCCTGCACATCCCGGGCCAGAAGCGTCGTGAGAACGTGCGCATCGACTGGTTCGGCGCCGCCGCCGTCATCGTGGCCGCCGTGCCGCTGCTGCTGGTGGCCGAGCAGGGCCGCACCTGGGGCTGGAGCTCGCCCGGAGCCTTCGCCTGCTACGTGATCGGGGCCGTCGGCATCGTCGCGTTCGTCGTGATCGAGCGATCGATGGGCGACGACGCACTCATCCCGCTCAAGCTGTTCCGCAACCCCACCTTCTCGATGGCGACCGTGCTCGGCGTGCTCGTCGGGTTCGGCATGTTCGGCGCCCTGCTGACGGTTCCGCTGTACCTGCAGCTCGTGAACGGGGCGACCCCGACCGAGAGCGGCTTCCAGATGCTGCCGATGATCGCCGGCCTGATGATCTCGTCGATCGTCGCCGGCCAGCTCATCTCACGGACGGGCAAGTACAAGATCTTCCCGATCACGGGCACGGCGTTCATGGCGGCCGGGTTCTTCTGGTTCACGAACCTCTCGTTCGACAAGCCGTACTGGTTCATGATGGTCGGCATGCTGTTGGTCGGCCTGGGACTCGGACAGCTGATGCAGACCCTGACCATCGCCTCGCAGAACTCGGTCGGGGCCCGCGACATCGGCGTGGCCACGTCGGCGTCGACGTTCTTCCGACAGATCGGCGGGACGCTCGGCACGGCCGTGCTGTTCTCCGTGCTCTTCAGCCGCATCCCCCAGACGATCGCGGACGCCTTCGCCGACTCGAGCCTGCAGGGCCGTGCCCAGGCCGCCCTCGCCGACCAGTCGGTGCTGAGCGACCCGGCGAACGCCGCGATCCTCAAGCTCTACCAGGCGGCCGGAGGCGGCGACACGTCGCAGGTCGGCGGCGCACTCGACGGCAACACGTCGTTCCTCAACACGGCCGACCGCCGTCTCGCCGCGCCGTTCCTCGACGGCTTCGCGAACGCGGCCGTGACGGTCTTCTGGGTCGCCCTGGTGGTGGTGCTCGTGGCCTTCGTGCTGAGCTTCTTCCTCAAGGCCACGCCGCTGCGCCAGAAGTCGGCCATCGACGAGGCAGCCGACGACGCACGGGCCGCCGTGGCCGCCGACGCCGCACTCTCGGCGCAGGCCGCCGCCGCGCAGACCGGTTCGCTGGTCGCCCCCGACACGGGTTCGATCGACGTCGTGCCCACGGAAGAACGGGGCGACGACACCTCGCCTCGGCGCTGATCCGGTGCCCGGCGCGACGTCCGCCCGGCACCCGATCCGCTCGAGCTGGTGTCGCGACACGGCAGGTGTCGGGTAGCGTTCCCTCGACGGCGCTTCGGTGCCGAACGGTTCGTCCCGCGTCCGGCGTTCCCTGCCCGTGAAGCTCACGCGGGAGGCGAGACGACCGAAGGCCGCACACCCACGGGGTGTGCGGCCTTTCTCCGTCATGGGACGCCCCACCGAATCGATTCCCTGCGTGAAGCTCTGGTCGACACGGCGGGACGTCTCTGCCCACGCGAGGCGGACGTGTCGAGCCTAGGACGGACACGAGCGGCAGCACAGGGGTTGACAACGAGAAAAACCTGGTCAGCGATGATTTTTGCTAGACGGACTAGCGACGGGGCTAGACTCCCCTCATGCCCGATCAGCACGCCACCGCCGCACCCTTCGACGCGTCCGGCTATTGGTATAGCAGCAGCACCGAAGAGCGCGGCGTCACGGTGTTGAACACCCTCCGCGCCTACCGTGCCGCCGAGGTGGCGATGCGGGCCCGCACCCGCAAGTCGATGAAGATGAACGACACCGACCTCGCCGCCCTGCGGTTCCTCCTGCGGGCCCAGAGGCTCGGCGACCCCGTCAGCGCGAAAGAACTGGCCGCCCAGCTGAAGATCACCTCGGCCTCGACCTCGGTGCTGATCAACCGCCTCGTCGCGAGCGGGCACATGCTGCGCCACCCCCACCCGACCGACAAGCGCGGGGTCCTGCTGACCGCCACGGGCGACTCGAACACCGAGGTGCGCGACACCATGGCGGCGATGCACGCCCGCATGATCTCGACGGCCGAGTCCCTCGACGCCGACGAGGCGGCCGTGGTCGTGGGCTTCCTGCAGCGCATGACGGCCGCGATCGAGATCGACGACCACCACGTCGACGGCGATCCGGCCGACCGGGCCGGCACGGGCACGGGCACGGGCACGGGCACGGGCCACCGTCCGTCCTAGCCGTTGAGCGAACAACTGGTGAACTGACTAGATCGACTAACCATCGACGTGACAGTCTGACCGCACGGCGCCGATTCACGGCGGTGTCGTGACCGTCCGAAGTCCCACCGTTCCGCCAGGCATCGCAGGGGTGCCAGAGACGAGCCGAACATGACCACGATCGACGTCGCTCGTAGCGACCGCTCCACCTCCACCCGCAGCGCCTTCTCCGAGGTGCGCGACACCGCCCGCCAGCGAACGCTCGCCGTCATCGCGACGGCTGCCACCGGCGCGAGCGTCAGCCTCGTCGCCGCCCTGCTCCTCGCGCTCGGCGTCGTGCGATGACGTGCCCGTCGGGCTTCTCCGCCCAGCAGATGCAGAGTCTGACCCACGAGCAACTCGTGTCGTTCGTCCGCGGGTCGGTCACGACGGCCGTCTCGGCCGCCGACCTGCACGCCGTCAGACCGACTCGACCTGCGCCGACGGGAGCCGTCTGCGCATGACGGCCACCGCCTCCTCGTTGCTGTCGACGAGCAGGTAACGACGACCGAGGGCATCCGCCACCGCCCCGGTGGTGCCGCTGCCGGCGAAGAAGTCGAGCACCCAGTCGCCTTCGCGGCTGGAGGCCTGCACGATGCGACGCAACACGCCCTCGGGCTTCTGCGTCGGGTAGCCGGTCTTCTCGCGACCGGTCGGCGACACGATGGTGTGCCACCACACGTCGGTCGGCAGCTTGCCCCGGGCGACCTTCTCGGGCGTGACGAGCCCCGGGGCCATGTACGGCTCGCGGTCGACGCTCGTCGAGTCGAAGTGGTACTTCGTGGGGTCTTTGACGTAGACCAGGATCGTGTCGTGCTTGGTCGGCCACCGGGTGCGGCTCTTGGCGCCGTAGTCGTAGGCCCAGATGATCTCGTTCAGGAAGCAGTCCCGCCCGAACAGGGCGTCGAGCAGCACCTTCGCGTAGTGCGCCTCGCGGTAGTCCAGGTGCAGGTAGAGGGTGCCGTCGGGGGCCAGCAGCCGCCAGGCCTCCGCCAGGCGCGGTTCGAGGAACGACCAGTAGTCCTCGAAGCGGTCGTCGTAGCCCATCAGGTCGCCCCGGATGCGCTCGTACCGCACGCCCTTGAAGCCCGCCACCGAGGTGGTCGAGTCCTCGGCGCTGCGCACGGACGTCGTCGACCGGCGACGCTGCTGCCGCCCGGTGTTGAACGGGGGGTCGAGGTAGACGATCGTGAACCCGCCGTCGGGCAGCTGCGCCGTGACGTCGAGGGCGTCGCCGTGGACCACGAGGCTCGGGGAGGCGGTGGTCCAGTCGAGGGGCATCCGACCATTCTGCTGCCTGGCGGGCACCGACACGCGCCCGACTCCCGGCCCGGGGCGCGTAGCGTGTCGGGATGACCACCGAGGTAGAGAACCGCCCCACCCAGAACCAGTACGCCCTCGTCGAGGACGGCGAGACGATCGGCTTCGCGGCCTACGACGTCGCCGGCCACGAGATCCGCTTCACCCACACCGAGATCGACCCCAGCCGACGATCCGCCGGCCTGGGGGCCCGGCTCGTCCAGGGTGCCCTCGACGACGTGCGCGCGAACACCGACCTTCGCGTCGTGCCGCTCTGCCCGTTCGTGGTCGACTTCGTCGAGGACCACGTCGACTACCGCGAGTTGCTCGACCGCTGACCGCGGTGCGGCCGCCGAGGCGACCGCGGCGAGACCGCCGAGGCGGACCCCCGGCAGGAGGCGCGGGTCGCCTCGACGGCGCCCCTCACGTGCTCAGGGCACGCGCGCCAGCCACTCGGGCGTCGCGAACTTCGAGGTGACGAGCTGCTCGGCCTTCTCGAGCTCGGCCTCGGTGACGTGGCCTTCGGTCGCCCCGTAGAGGCCGGTGAAGGTCTGCTTGAGCCGCTCGATGATCTCGGCGCGGGACAATCCCGTCTGGCTCCGGAGGGGATCGACGCGCTTGGCGGCGCTGGTGGTGCCCTTGTCGCTCATCTTCTCGCGGCCGATGCGCAGGACCTTGACCATCTTGTCGCCGTCCATGTCGTACGACATGGTGGCGTGGTGCAGCAGGGCCCCGTTGCCCAGGCGCTTCTGCGCAGCCCCGCCGATCTTGCCCTTGGCGCTGGTGATGTCGTTGAGCGGCTGGTAGAAGGCGTCGATGCCGAGCGACTTGAGCGCCGTGATGACCCACTCGTCGAGGTACGCGTACGAGTCGGCGAAGCTCATGCCCTGCACGAGCTCGCCCGGAGCGTAGAGCGAGTACGTCACGATCGACTGGGCGTCCATGAACATCGCGCCGCCGCCGCTGATGCGGCGCACCACCTCGAAGCCGTGGGTCGAGGCGGCGTCGAGGTCGACCTCGTTCTTCAACGACTGGAAGCTGCCGATGACCACGGCGGGCTGGTCCCACTCCCAGAAGCGGAGCGTGGGCCCGCGGCGGCCCGCTCCGACCTCTTCGGTGAGCACCTGGTCGAGGGCGAGGTGCACGTTGGGCGACACCGGGGCGTCGTGGATGATCTGCCAGTCGTAGTCGCGCCAGTCGGTCGCCTTCGAGAGGCTGCGGCGGATCGCCACGGCGATCGCCTCGGGCGAGAAGCCGAGCAGCACCGCGTCGGCCGGCAGCCCCTGCTTGATCGTCGCCGCGATCGTCGCCGCGTCGGACTCGACCGGCAGGCCGTTCACCGCCCGGTCGACGGCGTCGAGCGCCGTGTCGGGCTCGAGGAAGAAGTCACCGGCGAGACGGAACCCGGCGATGCGCCCCTCTCTGACGTCGAGGTCGACGACCACGAGCTTTCCGCCTGGGACCTTGTACTCACCGTGCATGGTCGCAGCCTATGCCTGGTGCCCCACGCGGTCGTCGAGCCACCGCACCAGGTCGGCGACGACCTCGTCGCGGTTGGTCTCGCGGAACACCTCGTGCCGGGCGCCCTGGTAGACCACGAGCTCGACGTCGCTGAGCCGACTGCGGTTGACGTACGCGTCGGCGAGCTTGCGGGCGCTGGCCTCGCCGCCGAGCGGGTCGTCGTCGCCGACGAGGACGAGCACGGGGAGGTCGCTCGCGAGCCGGGTCGAGGGGCGACCCATCAGCCGCAGCGTGTCGGCCGTGCCGAACAGCTGTCGGGCCGTCGCCTGCACCGACAGGGGGTCGGCCGCCATGGCGTCGACCACGGCCCGGTCCCGGCTGAGCCACTCGTAGCCGGTGTCGCCGAGGTGGGCGTGCCGGGCGTTCAGGTCGCCCGCGTTCATGCTGCCGGGCATGCGGTAGGCCGTGCCGCTCAGCACGACGGCGTCGAACCGGTCGGAGCCCTCGTCGACGAGCTTCTGCGCCATCAACGAGCCCCACGAGTGCCCGAGCAGCACGAGCGGCGAGCCGGGGTTCTCGGAGCGCGCGATGCCCGTCATCCGGACCACCGCCTCCATCGCCCCGCGCAGCCCCGACGGGCCCAGGCGGCCGAGCTTCGTGTGGTCACCGCCCCACTGGCCGAGGCCGGTCTCGCCGTGACCGAGGTGGTCGTTCGCGTAGACCGTGTAGCCGGCCCGCACGAGGTCTTGGGCGAGGTCCTCGTAGCGCAGGGCGTACTCGCCGAGGCCGTGGGCGAGCTGCACCACGGCCTTGGGCGACGCCGCCTTCCAGACGTAGTAGTGCACGGTCACGCCGTGGGCGTCGGTGAACTCGTAGTCGCCTCGGGCGGCGGAGAAGGTGGGCACGGAGCCAGTCTCCCATCACGGGGCCCCGCGGGCCTGGCCGGGCCGGCCCGGCCCGGCCGGGCCCCGTCCCGTCAGCGGCGGGCGTCGACGTCCGTGCGCACCACGCCGAACGCCTGGTCGAGGTCGACGTCGACTTCGGTGCCGTCGTCGAGGCGCACGTCGACCTCGTAGGCCACGCCGGTGTCGTCGCTGCGGTCGGCGTCGGTCACCGTGCCCCCACCGGCGGCGGCGAGGGCGGCGGCCGCGGCCCGGTCGTAGTCCGCGCCGGTCAGGTCGTCGTCACGGGCCGAGTCGTCGCGCCCGGGACCCGCGACGGGCGTCGGGGTGGCTTCCGACCCGAGCGAGTCGTCGTCGCGGTCGTCGCCGGCGACGGGCGTCGGGGTGGCGCCGGACCCGCGCGAGTCGTCGTCGTCGACGCGGCTCGAGGTGACGGAGTAGTCGCCGTCGAGCAGCACCGTCGCCTCGCGACCGTCGGGCAGGACGACCTCGACCTCGTAGCCGACGAGTCCGTCGTCGAGGGTGTCGACCTCGGTCACGGTGCCGCCGCCGGTCTCGGCGAGCGCCGCCTCCTGGGCCCGGTCGCGGGTCTGCGCCGACACGCCGTCGTCGAGGCCCGAGGCGAGGGCCACGCCGCCGCCGCCCAGCACGAGGACGCCCGCGATCCCGCCGGCGATCAGCAGGGACTTCTTCTTGGTGAGGGTGTTCTTCAGCATGGTTCGCTCCGTTCGTGGGGCCGCCGGGCGGCCGGGTCTGTCGCTCTCTCGAGCCGATGGACCCCACTCTCGCGAGA
The DNA here is from genome assembly GCF_054060695.1 of Frigoribacterium sp. 2355. Lineage (NCBI taxonomy): Bacteria > Bacillati > Actinomycetota > Actinomycetes > Micrococcales > Microbacteriaceae > Frigoribacterium > Frigoribacterium sp. 2355. Next base: position 54,235 of record NZ_JBSSDL010000013.1, read on the forward strand.
GGGCACTGAAGCGGTCCTGAAGCGACCTGAAGATCCGTTCAGGAGGCGCGGGTCGCGTCACCGGAGCGGGCGGGTCCACGTGCCCCTCGGCGGGTCGGCGCGCACCCGCCCGAGGGCGGGAACCGGCCGACCACCCGGTGGGGCGTTCGGGTCAGGCGGGACCGGCGGGGAGGTGGACCACGAACCGGGCACCTCCGAGAGGCGAGGCCGTGACCGACACCGCGCCTCCGTGGACCCGGACGATCTCGCGCACGATGGCGAGCCCCAGTCCGCTGCCGCCCGCGTCGCGGGCGCGGGCCTCGTCGAGGCGCACGAACCGGTCGAACACCCGCTCGCGGTCCGCCTCGGCCACCCCGGCGCCGTCGTCGTCCACGGTGAGGACCACGCCTCCGTCGCGCTCGGCGAGGGCCACGGCGACGCGGGCGTCGGCGTGCCGGGCCGCGTTCGCGACGAGGTTGTGCACGACCTGGCCGAGCAACCCCTCGTCGCCGTCGACGCGAGCCGGGCCGACGGCCGTGGCGTCGACGGCGAGCGGCCCCCGACCGTCGGGACGGGTGACGCCGCGCAGGCGAGCGGTCTCCGACACCACGAGGTCGTCGAGGTCGACCGGGCGGCGGGTCACGCCCAGGGCCCCCTCGTCCGCCCTGGCGAGGACCAACAGGCCCTGCACGAGCGCCGTCAACCGCGCCTCCTCGCCGAGCACGGTGCCGGCCAGGGCCGCGCCGTCGATGCTGCCGGGGTGGAGCAAGGCCACCTCGGCGTGCTGCCGGATGGTGGCGAGCGGCGTCTTCAGCTCGTGCGAGGCGTCGCCGACGAAGCGCCGCTGGGCCGTCGCCGACGAGTCGAGCCGGTCGAGCATCCCGTTCAGCGTGCGGGCGAGGCGGGAGATCTCGTCGCCGCCGCCCGGGTCGGGCAACCGGTGCGACAGGCTCTGGGCCGTGACCGTGTCGACCTCGCGGCGCATCGACTCGACCGGGCGCAGGGCACGGCCCACGACGAGCCAGGTGGTGACGCCGAGCACGAGCAGGGCCACCGGGATCGCCACGCCGAGCGTGACGAGACTGGCCGAGGAGGCGGCGCTCGCCTCCTCGAGGGAGCGCGCGGCCACGACGCCGTACCCGGTCGTGACGACCCGGGCGGGGACGGGGGTGGCGTCGTCGGTGGAGGACGTGGCGTCGTCGTCCGCCTCGCCGTCGTCGGAGCGCGAGCCGCCCGACCCGGAGTCGTCGTCGGCGTCGTCGTCGTCGTCGTCGTCGTCCGTGGGGGTCGGCGTCGGGGTCGGCGTCGACGCGGCCGGCGTCGGCGTCGCGGTGCTCTCGACCCCGACGTCCTCGCGTTCGACGACGAACGCGTCGCCGTCGAGCGAGACCCGGTCCCCCGAACCGGACGAGGCGATCGACGAGGCGACGTCGGCGAGGTCGTCGTCGCCTCCCACGGCGAGCACGCGCCCGGACGCGTCGGTCACGACGACCAGGGACCCGTCCGTCTCGCCCGCGACGGCCACGCTCGGCGTCGAACCGATCGCGAGGGCCGACACGGCGCGGTCCACGTCGGCCGAGGCGGCCTGGCGCGGGGCGTCGGCGAGCACGGCCTGTTGCACGAGCGCGAAGACGAGGGCGAACACCCCGAGGGTCAGCGCCACGGCGAGCACGGCGGCCACGGTGATGCGCGACCGCAGCGACGCCCGTCTCACCTGACGCGGCCCGGTGCCGGTGGACGGCCCGGGCCCGGGAGCCGGGACGCGAGGGGCCCGCTCAGCCACCCCGCGCCTCCAGACGGTAGCCCGCCCCCCGGAGCGTGACGATGGCTTCTCGGCCGAACGGGCGGTCGACCTTGTTGCGCAGGTGACGCACGTACACCTCGACGATGTTGGGGTCGCCCTCGAAGTCGTCGTTCCAGACCCCGTCGAGCACCTCGCGCTTGGTCACGACGCTGCCCGCGTGACGCATGAGGAACTCGAGCACCGCGAACTCGCGGCTCGTGAGCTCGACCTCGACGTCGCCACGGTGGACGGTCCGCGAGGCGGGGTCGACGCGGAGGTCGCCGGCCTCGAGCACCACGGGGCGTTCACGGGCACCGCGGCGGACGAGGGCGCGCAGCCGGGCGAGCAGGACGGCGAAGGAGAACGGCTTGGTGAGGTAGTCGTCGGCGCCGGTGTCGAGGGCCTCGACCTGGTCCCACTCGCCGTCCTTGGCGGTCAACATGATGACGGGGGTCCAGTCGCCTCCCTCGCGCATCGCCCGGCACACGGCGTAGCCGCTCATGCCGGGCAGCATGATGTCGAGGACGACCACGTCGTAGCTGCCCTCACGGGTCCGCCAGAGCCCGTCGGTGCCGGTCGCCGCGACGTCGACCGCGATCCCCTCGGCCTCGAGCCCGAGCCGCAGACCCTCGGCCAGGGTCGCCTGGTCCTCGACGACGAGCACGCGCACGGGGCCTCCCTCGGTCGCGCCGGGTGCGCGTCGTGCCCATCATGGCGGGAGCGCGCTGAAGCCGGGCTGAAGCGGACCGGCTGAGGAGGCGCGGCGCAGGACTCCCCGCACCGCGCCTCCTGAGGGACCGTCGTCAGTGCGCCGAGTAGCCGCCGTCGACGAGGTGGTAGCTGCCCGTGACGAACGACGCCTCGTCGCTCAGCAGGAAGAGGACGAGCGCCGAGACCTCGGCGTCGGTCCCGAGGCGACCGGTCGCGTGCTGCGACTCGAGGTACGAGAGCGCGTCGCCCTCGAGCGAGGCGCGGACGAGGGGCGTGTCGATGAAGCCGGGGCCGACCGCGTTGGTGCGGACGCCGCGCTTCGAGTACTCGAGCGCGGCGACCTTGGTCAGGCCGACCAGGGCGTGCTTGCTCGCGACGTAGGCCGCGTTCTGGGCGATGCCGACCGAGCCGAGCACCGAGCTCATGTTGACGATCGAACCGCCGCCCGCCTCGACCATCGCGGGCAGCTGGTAGCGCAGGCCGTAGAAGACGCCGTCGAGGTCGACCGAGCGGACGCGGTCCCAGGCGGCGATGTCGTACTCGCCGATGTCGGCGGCGGGGGCGCCGATGCCCGCGTTGTTGACCGCGAGGTGGAGGGCACCGTAGGTCGTCTTCGCGAACTCGACGGCTGCCTCGGACTGCTCGGGCTTCGCGGTGTTCTGCTCGAACGCCACGGCCGTGCCACCCGCGGCGACGATCTGGTCGACGACGCCCTGCGCCGCGTCGAGCTTGATGTCGGTGACGACCACCGATGCCCCCTCGGCTGCCAGGGAGCGCGAGATCGCGGCGCCGATGCCGCTGCCTCCGCCGGTGACGAGTGCCGTCTTGTCGCTGAACCGTGCCATGGTGCGTGCCTTCCTCGTTCGTGGGCCGACCGTCGGGGCCGGTCGGGCTCGTCGACGAGCCCGTCTGCGAACGTACGCCCGCAGGGACCCATGAGCAACAGGTGTCGTCTTGATCCGGGCCGATCTCGTGCAGTCCGTGCACCTTCGCTCGTTCGGGGGCAGGGTGGCGGGATGACCTCCCCCACGTCCTCTGCTCCGTCCACCGCCGTCCTCTTCGACATCGACGGCACCCTGGTGGACTCGAACTTCGCGCACGTCGACGCCTGGTCGCGGGCCTTCACCGACGTCGGCCACCCCGTCGACAGCTGGCGCATCCACCGGTCGATCGGCAAGGACTCGTCCCTGCTGGTCGAGGGGCTGGTCGGGAAGGACGCCGCCGCGCGCCTCCTCGACGACGTCAAGGACGCGCATTCACGCCACTACGCCGAGCACCTCGGCGAGCGGGGCGACCTGCACGTCTTCGGGCGGGCGACCGACCTGCTCGCCGAGCTCGCTCGCCGGGGGCACGGCGTCGTGCTCGCCACGAGCGCGCCCGAGGAGGAGCTGAAGGCGCTGCGCGACCTGCTCGACGTCGAGGACGCCCTCTGGGCCGTCACCTCGAGCGAGGACGTCGAGACCGCGAAACCCGACCCGGGCATCGTCGAGGTCGCCCTCGACAAGGCGGACGTGCCGGCCGAACGCGCCGTCATGGTCGGCGACGCCGTGTGGGACGTCGAGGCCGCGCACCGGGCGGGCGTGACCTGCATCGGCGTGCTGAGCGGCGGCTTCTCCCGGGCCGAGCTGGTCGAGGCGGGGGCCGAGGAGGTCTACGACGACGTGGCCGACCTGCTCGCCCGACTCGACGAGAGCGTGATCGGTCGACTCGGACGCGACTGAGGCGCGGCGACCTCGGCGACCGCCACCGCGCCTCCTCGTCCGTCGGGCGTGCCCCGGCTCAGGCCGCGGCGCCGCCGACGTTGACCATCCAGTGCTGGCCGAAGCGGTCGTCGAGCATGCCGAACGAGTCGCCCCACGGCGCCTGCGACAGGGCCTCGTGCACGGTGCCGCCCTCGGCGAGCGCATCGAACCATCCGGTCAACGTCTCGGCGTCGTCGGGTCCGCCGAAGAGCGAGAGCGACACGCTGCTCGCCTCCTCGAGCGGGTACGAGTCGGGGCGGTCCGCCCCCATCAGCAGCAGGCCCGACGGCGTGGCCAGCTGGGCGTGCATGACCTTCTCGGCCTCGTCGGGGGCGCCGACGCCGAACTCGCCGAAGGTGCTGAAGGTGGGGCTGCCGCCGAAGACGGAGGCGTAGAAGTCGAACGCCTCCCTCGTCTCGGAGCGGAACGCCAGGTACGGGGTGAGCTGCACGGTCACGGGGTCCTCCTCGGGTCACGGCGCCGGTCGGCGTCGAGCCCAGGGTGGCACCACCCGGGCCGACGCACCAGCCCCGGATCGACGGCAGGAGGCGCGGGTCGGGCCCGCGGGGTCAGGTCGCCGGGGCAGTGCCTCGCGACGACGCCCACAGCTGTACGGCGAGACCGGCGGCGATGAACCCGAGCATCAGGGCGCCCATCACGACGGCGGTGCCGCCGAGCGCCCCGGCGAGCGGGGTCGCGGCCCCGCCGAGCCCGAACTGCAGGCCGCCCGCGAGCGCGGCGGCCGTACCGGGTGCGCGGTGCCCGAGCGCCTGCGTCAGGGTGATCGACCCGGGGATGACCCAGCCCCAGCCCGCCGTCACGAGGGCGAGCGCGGGCCAGATCAGTGCCGGGCCGACGCCGGTCAGCGCACCGACGAGCACGAGGGCCGACCCCACGGTGCAGGTGACGAGCCCCACGGTGAAGAGGTGGTCCTCGGCGAAGCGCCCGACGAGGCGGCGGAACACCAGGGTCGAGGCGATCATGCACGACGCGTTCGAGGCGAAGACGAGCGTGTAGAGGCCCTCGCCGAAGCCGTACTGCTCCTGGAAGACGAACGACGACGTCGCGATGTACGAGAAGAACCCGATCGTCGCGGCGCAGCCCGTCACGAGGTACCACCGGAAGCGCGGGATCGCGAGCAGCGTGCCCATCCGTCGCAGCGAGGCGACCAGCGAGCCCGCACCCGGCTCGGGGTCGACGAGCGTCTCGGGCAGACGGCGCGCGGCCGCCCAGGTCAGGGCGGCCCCGAGCACCGCGAGCACGACGAACGTCGCCCTCCAGCTCGACACCGAGAGCACGACACCGCCCACGAGCGGGGCGACGACCGGGCCGACGGCGTTGATCGCGGCGAGCGTCGCGAAGAGCCTGCTGCGCACGAGGCCCGTCGTCGCGTCGCCCACCATGGCCCGGGCGGCCACCGAGCCCGCCGCGCCGCCGAGGCCCTGCGCGACGCGCGCGACGACGAGGGTGGCCGCGTCGGGAGCGACGGCGCAGGCGAGGGAGGCGAGGGCGAACAGGACGGTCCCGCCCAGCAGGATGCGCCTCCTGCCCCGACCGTCGCTGATCGGCCCGATCACGATCTGCCCGACCGCGAACGCGACGAGGAACGCCGTCAGGCTGAGCTGCACCTCGGCCGTCGACGCCCCGAGGTCGCGCGCGATGGCCGGCAGCGCGGGGATGTACATGTCGGTCGCGAAGGGCGAGATGCCCACGACGATCGCCACCGTCAGCACGGCTCCCCTCGCGGACAACCAGGAGGGGCGGCTCGGCTCGGCCGGGACGTCGTCGTCTCTCATCGGCACGAGCCTAGGCGCGGGGCGCCCCGAGGGGTCGCGTCGCACCCGGACCGCGACCAGACGTTTACTTAGCCGAACTAAACGAGTATCGTGGCCCGGCGATGACCGAATCCGAGCCTCCTGCCCCCTCCGCCACCCGGGCCGTGCCGCACGCCCACCTCGCGACCGACGTGCGCGGCGCCGTGCTGCGACTCGCCCGACGCCTGCGCCAGCAGAAGGCCGACGCCGACGTCACCGACGCCCAGATGGCCGCCCTCGGCTACGTCGTGCAGAACCAACCGCTGACGATCGGGGCGCTGACCGCCCACGAGGGCGTCACTCCCCCGTCGATGAACCGGACCGTCGGCAAGCTCGTCGACGCCGGGCTGTTGCGCCGCACGGTCGACGACGACGACAAGCGCCGCGTGCTGCTCGAGACGACCGAGGCCGGTGCCGCCTTCGTCTTCGAGACGCGGCGACGTCGGGACGAGTGGCTCGTGCCCCGCCTCTCGGCCCTCACCGCCGACGAGCGCCGCACCCTGGCCGACGCCACCGAGATCCTGCGGAAGCTGACCCGTTCGTGAGCGCCATGTTCCGCAGCCTGTCGCTGTTCAACTACCGCCTCTGGTTCGCGGGGGCGCTCGTGTCCAACATCGGCACCTGGATGCAACGGACGGCGCAGGACTGGCTCGTCCTCACCGACCTGACCGACAACGACGCCACGGCCCTCGGCATCACCATGGCGCTGCAGTTCGCCCCGCCGATCCTGATGGTGCCGATCACGGGGCTGATCGCCGACCGGTTCGACCGGCGGCGGCTGCTGATGGTCACGCAGCTGAGCATGGGCCTGCTCGGGCTCGGCCTGGGCGTGCTCGTCCTCACGGACAGCGTGCAGCTCTGGATGGTCTACCTCTTCGCCCTCCTGCTCGGCGTCGCGGCCGCGATCGACGCCCCGGTGCGGCAGAGCTTCGTGTCCGAACTCGTGCCCCCCGGCCACCTGACGAACGCCGTCAGCCTGAACTCGGCGTCGTTCAACGGCGCACGCCTGGTCGGCCCCGCGGTCGCCGGCGTGCTGATCGCGACGATCGGCACGGGGTGGGTGTTCCTGATCAACGCCGGCTCGTTCGCGGCCGTGCTGCTGTCGTTGCGGTTCATCCGGGTCGCCCAGCTCGAGCTGAAGCCGGCCGTGTCGCGGGCCAAGGGCCAGATCCGCGAGGGATTCCGGTACGTGCGCGAGAGGCCCGACCTCGTCGTCGTCTTCGTCATGGTCTTCGTCATCGGCACCTTCGGCCTGAACTTCGCCATCTTCACCTCGACCATGGCCAGCGTCGAGTTCGGCGTCGACGCGAGCGGGTTCGGCCTGCTGTCGTCGGCGATCGCGGTGGGGTCGCTGGTCGGCGCCCTGCTCTCGGCCCGACGCGAGAAGCCCCGCTGGCGCGTGCTCGTCACGGCGGCCCTGGCCTTCGGCGTGACCTGCCTGGTCGCCGCCGTCATGCCGACCTACTGGAGCTTCGCCGCCGTGCTCGTCACCGTCGGACTCGCCTCGATCACCCTCATGACGACGGCGAACGCCACCGTGCAGCTGACCACGGCACCCCGCATGCGCGGGCGCGTCATGGCGCTCTACATGGCCGTCTTCACCGGCGGCACGCCCCTCGGCGCACCGATGGTCGGCTGGGTCGCGAACGTCGCCGGACCGCGGTGGGCCATCGGCGTCGCGGCGGCGTCGGGCTTCGTGGCGGCCGGCGTCGCGATCGTCTGGCTCGTCCGCGGGCAACACCTGCGGGTGCGCCGCGTCCGTGGGGGCGAGCCCGAGCCCGTGACCGGAGCGCTGCCCGTGCTCGGGGCGGGCCGGTTCCACTACCGCCTGCAGCACGACGGCGACGCGGCCGCCGTCCGGGCGCGCGACGAGACCGCGGCCGAGCTCGCCGTCGACGAGGGCACGGCGACGCGACCGTCCTGACCAGGAGGCGCGGCGCCGGCGGGTCAGAGGCGCGCGTAGACCAGCAGGGACGCCAGCAGCACGACGAACGGCGCGATCAGCAGCACGTTGAGCAGCTTGTGCTCGACCATCACGGCGACCCACTCGCGCAGGAAGGCGCTCGGCACGTAGTACGCGGCGGTGGGCGCCCCGACCACGTCGGCGCTGCTGCCGGCGTCCCGCGCCAGCAGCGCGGCGCGCAGCACGTGGTAGTTGTTCGTCACGACGAGGGTCGACCCGGTCCGACCGGCGTCGGCGAGCACCTCCCCCGACAGCACGAGGTTCTCGCGGGTCGAGCGCGACTCGGTCTCGGGCAGCACGTCGGCCGGGTCGGCCCCCTGGGCGATCAGGTACTCGGCCATGGCCTCGCCCTCGGGACGCGGTTCGTCGGCCCCCTGACCGCCCGACGGGACGAGCACCGGCCGCCTCACGCCCTCGGAGGTCGCGCGGTAGATCGCCAGCGCCCGGTCGAGTCGGCTGCGCAGCAGCGGCGGCACCTCGCCGCGGATCAGTCCGGAGCCGAGCACGATCAGGGCGTCGGGCTGCTCGCGCACCCGGGGTCGGGCGTAGACGAGCGACCACAGGGTGAACGCGGCGAACGTGAGCGCGGCGTAGCCGGTGACGAAGACCACGACGATGCCGAGCCCCACGGCTGCGTCCTGGATGGCCGCGACGTCCGACCGGCGACCGGCCTCGACGATCACGACGACGAGCAACGGCACGCCGATCAGCGCGATGCCGACCAGCAACGACAGCAGGTTGCCGAGGCTGCGCCCTTCGGACCGGAGCATGGTGACGCCGTTCGCGATCGCGAAGACGGCGAGCGCGAGGACGAGCAGGGGCACGAGCGCCACGGCGACGAGGAACACGAAGACGAGCGGCGGGAACGCCGCGACGAGGACGTTCGCGGCGGCGACGACCCCGAAGCCCCCGGCCATCAAGAGGAACACCCCGTTGCGGAACCGCCGGGCGTCCCGCCGACGCGACGCGGCGAAGAGCAGCAGGAAGACGACGGCGATGCCGGCCGAGATCGCGGTCATGAGCAGAGGCTACCCGCGCGAGGCCCCGGGAAGTCGCTCGGACCCCCGCGCGCGCGGGAGGGTCTCGGCGAGTTCCTGGGGCCTCAGGACGCGAGCCGCGCGGGCGCGAGCCGCGTGGGCGCGAGCCGCGCCGCCGCGGGCCGCGCGGTCAGCGGTCGAAGAGGTTGCCGAGGCCGGGGATCTGGAAGCCCTCGCCGAGGTTGCCGAGCTGGTCGCCCAGTCCACCCACCTGCTCGCCGAGTCCGCCGACCTGCTCGCCGAGTCCGCCGAGGTACTCCTCGCCGCCCGCGGTCAGGCCGTCCAGCCCCTCGAAGCCGAAGCCGTTGGTCAGCTGGTCGAAGTCGATGCCCGACGTCACGGCGTCGGACAGCAGGGGCAGGGCGACGCTGCTGACGGCGGCCGCCCCGGCCACGGCGACCGCGAGGCCCGCGACCCCCGCCACTCCGGCGCCGACCGCGGCACCTGCCGCGACCTTGCCCCCCGTGCTGCCGAGCACGCGCTTCATCAGGCCGGGGTGTGCGGTCTCGCCCCGGGTCGCCGCCCGGGCGAGGTCGGCCGGGGCGCTCGACGCGGGACGCTCGCCCGCGGGCACCTCGGCGCTCAGGCGGGTGAGCACCTGCTGACGCTGCTCGGGGGTGAGGCGCTCGAAGGCGTCGCGGTGGACCTGCTCGAGCTGCTGCGGCGGGGCGGTCTGCAGCAGGTAGTCGTACTTGGCGAGGGCCGCGCGGTCCGCGGCGGACCCCTGGGGGGCGTGGCCCCCGGTGGCCGGGCGCCCGACACCCCGCTGCGGCGCCCCGTACCCGTCGCGCTGGGGCTGGCGGCCGCCCTGCTGCGGCTGCCCGTCCTGGCGGTCGTCGCCGGTCACCTTGTCGGAGACCTTGCGCACCACGTCACGCCAGTCGGTGGAACCACCGGTCGCGCCACCGCGGCCGGACGAAGAAGAAGAGGAGTTGCCGAGCGCACGCGCGGCGGCACCCAGGAGACGGTCGAAGTTGGCCATGCGAGCGATCATCCCGGGCCCGCATCCGAGAAGCCCCCGCAGAAGCCGAGCATCGCCCGGGAACGGCGCGTCCACCGCTGCGGGTTACGGTCGAGCCCTCCTCCGGGTTACATTCGCAGGGGACGTCCGCGCGGGCCCGACCCGCGACGCGCGCTCCATCCTCAGGAGGTGTCGCATGGGCAAGGCAGCAGTCACGGGCTGGGTCGCCCTCGCGATGCTGGTCTCGGGCGCGGCGCTCGTCCTCGCCGCCACCTTCCGCCTGGCCACGGTCGGGCTCTTCGCCGGCGGCTTCCTGCCCATCGGCGACCTCGACTTCGTCACCATCGCGATCTGGCTGCTCGGTGCCGCCCTCGTCGTCGGCGGCGTCGCCCTCGCCCTCGTCGGGCTGACCGACCGGGTGCTCGGCGCCCTGCCGCGCGACGAGCCGGAGCACCCTCTCGAGCACGAGGCCGTCCGCGAGACGACACCGGCCCCCGTCCGACCGACCACCCAGGAGGCGCGGGTCCTGTCCGCGGGACGGCCGACGGCCGCCCCCGTGGTCGCGTCCGCCGCCGTGGTCGCGTCCGCCCCCGTCCTCGCCGCCACACCGACGCCGGCGATCGCCTCTGCCACGGGTACGCCCGTCGAGACCGCGTCCACCCCCTCCGCCGTGCCCGAGCAGGCTCCCGCCGGGCCGACCCTCGCCGAACGCCTGCGTCCCGTGCTGTCGTCCGCCGCCACCCGGGTCGCGTCCGCCGTGCGCGCCACGGGTGACGCCCTGGCCCGGGCCGGTCGGGCCACGGCCCGGGGCGTCCGTCGCGCCTCCTTGGCCGTGGTCGCGTGGGTCCGACGCACCACCCCGGTCGTCGTCGCCTGGTTCCGCACGACCGGCACCACCGTCGCGACGCGCACCCGACCGGCCGCCCGCTCGACCTGGGACGGCGTGCGTCACGGCAGCCGGGCCACCGCGGCCGGTGCCGTCGTCGCCGCCCGGGCCACGGGGGCGACCGCGCGTCGCGCCTCCTCCGCCGCCGCAGCCAGGGCCCGTGAGAACGCGCGCAGCCTGGCGGACGCCCGCGCCGCCGCCCGACAGGCCGAGCACGACCGCGAACTGGCCCGCGAAGCCGCGCGCCTCGACTTCCTGACCTCGCGCCGCGCCCCCGCCGCCCCGGCCACGTCGCCCACCGCCACGGTGGTCACCGCGGGGGCCACCCCCGCCGAGGCCGCGGTCGGCGAGCGCGAGTCCGCGCCGCTGTCGCACACCGCCTGACGGTCGGCCCGGTCGCTCGACTCACCTAGGCTCGCCGCATGCGCACACGCCTCGGACTCGTCGGACTCGTCGGACTCGCGCTGGTCGTGACGGGCTGCACGGGCGTCGACGCCGGGGCCGGTGAACGACCCGAGCGCGCCTCCACGTCCGCGGTGGGGGCCTCGGGGGCCGCGACGGCCGACGGCGTCGTGCTGCCGCCCGAAGGCGCCCGCTTCGACTACCAACTGGGAGGCGCGTCGCCGGTCCCCGACGGAGCCACGGTCGTCGCCCGCGACAGCACCGACGACCCCGCCGACGACGTCTACGGCATCTGCTACGTCAACGGGTTCCAGACCCAACCGGGCGTCGAGTGGCCGGACGAGCTGCTCGTGCGGACGCCCGACGGCGAACCGCTGGTCGATCCCGGCTGGCCGGACGAGCACCTGTTCGACCTGTCCTCGGAGGCGAACCGGCAGGCCGTGGCGGAGCGCCAGGCGTCGACGATCGACGGCTGCGCCGCCTCGGGCTACCAGGCGGTCGAGTTCGACAACCTCGACTCGTGGACGCGGTCGGACGACGCCTTCGGGGAGGACGACGCGGTCGCCTTCGCGACGCTGCTCGTCGCGCGGGCCCACGCGGCGGGGCTGGCGACGGCGCAGAAGAACACCGCCGACCTCGGCGCCCGGGGCCGCGACGAGGTCGGCTACGACTTCGCCGTCACCGAGGAGTGCGACCGCTACGACGAGTGCGACGCCTTCACGGACGTCTACGGCGGGCTCGTGTTCGACGTCGAGTACACCGACGACCTGCGCGGCTCGGTCGCCGAGGTGTGCGCCCGCGTCACCGGGCTCGCCCCGCCCCCCTCGACCATCGTGCGCGACCACGACCTGGTGCCGGCCACCGACCCGGCCCACGCCTACACGGCCTGCTGACCCGGGCCTGCTCGGCCTCGGGACAAAGATGGTCCTCACCCACCGAAACTTCGATCCTTCGATCAGGCCAGCGGCATTACGTCGCGTGAGATACCTATTGCTTCAAATATCGGCTTCTCCTAGTTTGACAGCGGGCACAGACCCCACTGTCAAAAAAGGAGTTGAGATGAAACGAATCCGTGCCGTCACCTCGGCCACTGCATTGGCTGCAGTCATGCTTCTCGTGAGCCCTTTGGGCGCATCCGCCGACACACAGACTGAGGTGGAAGCAGCCATCTCGCGGCCGGCGATCACCAACTCGGACTGGAACGAGGCGCTCATGGAGCTTGACGTGGCTGGCCTGGTCACCTCTTCGACGCCGAATGCGGACGGTTCGACAACCTCCGTCGTCGACCTGGGCGAAGGGATGACATTCGAGGCGACCTCCGCCCCCCCCGGGAGTCACGTCTGAGTGGGGGCAGCGATTCGCGAGGTCTCTACGTGAAGTTTAATCAAGTCGATCAAGACGCCCTCATCGCAGGAGCGGGCTTTGCACTCGGTGCCGCCATCTGCGCGATCCCCGCTGTCGGGCAGGTCGCTTGCGTCGTCGTCGGCGCCATCATCACGGCCGCCACTGTCGCAGCGAGCGCCATGGGCAAATGCAAGAACAACAAACAACTCAAGGTGTACGTGAACAGTCGCGCCGCATCCTGCGTCTGATCCAAGGTGAGGGTTCGGCTCCGAGCGGAGGCGAACCCTCACCCTGCCTCGCGAACATCGAAGGCGGCCTCCACGTCGACGTGGAGCGCATCAGCGATGGCGAACGCCAGAACGAGTCCAGGCGTGTGTCGTTCCTTCTCGATGGAATGGATGGTCTGACGCGACACCCCAACCAGCGAAGCCAGGGCTGCCTGCGTCAGACCCGTTCCCACTCGGAGACGTGCTACGTCGTTCTTCACGCGGCGAGCCGGGTAGACAGCAGGTAGCGCGCCCAGAAGTCCGTGATTGCGACGACGGTGACCAAGAGCACGGCCAGCGACGCCGGAATCCAACTCCCTGACAGCAGCAGCAAGAGACCCGTCGCGGGAAGGACGATCAGGAGGTCGGCGAAGGCGCAGGCCCCGGCTCTCTGCACCAAGGAAGCCTCCAGCCCGGACGGAGCATCCATCCGAGATCGATTCCTGGCTCGTCGTACGACAAGGCCAACGGAGACGATGGCGATGAAGAGCATGCCGAAAGCCGTGATCCTCCCGACCTGGGACCAGACCCCTGTTGCTGACGCGCTCACCCCGAACCCCAGGACCATGGCGAGGACCGCTGCGGCGGGAATCGAATAGGGCATGTGAGTTCTCATGACTGTCTCCTTGACCGTCGAGTGCCGGATCCCTGCGGCCCCGACCATTCGACCGCAGTCGATCATCAGATGTCAAGCCTGCTTGTCATGACACGCATTGGTGGCCCATGCCCGAATGCCGGCCACCGACCCGGCCCACGCCTACACGGCCTGCTGACCGGCGCCGGGCGGGCCTAGGCCTTGCGGGTGATCTCGACCGTGACGAAGAGCTCGCTGTTCGACGACCCCGCGTAGACCCCGCGCAGCGGCGGCACGTCGCGGTAGTCGCGGCCCTGGCCGACGACCACGTGCCTTTCGCCGATGTCGATCAGGTTGGTGGGGTCGTAGCCGTGCCAGGTGCCGCAGAAGAACTCCACCCAGGCGTGCGACTCCCCCGTGACGGTCTCGCGCAGCTCGGCCGAGGGCTTCGGGTGCAGGTAGCCGCTGACGTAGCGCGCCGGGATGCCCGCCGCCCGCAGCGCACCGACCGTGACGTGGGCGATGTCCTGGCAGACGCCGGCCCGGGCGGCCCACGACTCGGCGGCCGTGGTCTTCACGTTCGTGACGCCGGGCAGGTACCGGACCGCGCCTCCGACCGTCTCGCAGATCGCCATCGCGGCGGCGCACGGATCGGCGTGGGTCGCCCGTGCCTCGGTTCCGACCGCGGCCAGGTCGGCCGGAGGCGCGGTGAGGGGCGTCTGCGCGAGGTGTTCGACGAACGACGTGCTGGCCCCCGCGACCGCCGCCAGGTCGTCCCACGAGATCGTCTCGGACGGATGCGCCTGCGGTCGCACCTCGACGAGCGAGGTCGCGGTCAGGGAGAGCTGCCGGTGCGGCAGCAGCACCTCGAACGACGACACCCGCGTGCCCCAGTAGTCGACGTACTCGTGAGAGGCGGCGACCGGCTCGATGCGCAGGTGCGACGAGAGCACGAACTGGCCCTCGGTGTGCGCCGGCAGCATGCGCGCCTCGTTGTAGCTCGCGACGGCCTCGCCCTGGTACGAGAAGCCCGTGACGTGCCGGATGCGCAGGCGGCTCACGAGCGCTCCCCCACCCAGGTGGGCGCGGCGCTCGTCGGGAAGTACCGCTGCCTGATCGCCTCGGAGGCGGCGCTCGTCGCGGCCTGCACGGTGTCCATCTGCCCGGGCAGGTCGTCGAGGATGTCGCCGATCGGCCGGAACTCGAGCTCGCTGCGCATCTGCCCGAGGATCCGCACCCCGCTGTCGGAGGCCGCGACCCGGTGGGTCGTCGGCTCGACCTCGCGCAGACAGGCCTCGGCCCGGCTGATCGCGAAGAGCACGCTGCGTGGGAACAGCCGGTCGAGCAGGAGGAACTCGGCCGCGTTGCGGGCGCTCGGCACGCCCCGGTAGGTGCGCAGGTAGGCCTCGTACGCGCCGCACGACCGCAGGATCGTCGTCCACGACGGGCCCGACGCCTCGGTGAGCGTGCGGGTCGCGAGCAGGCGCGCGGTCATGTCGGCCCGCTCGATCGACCGGCCGAGGGTGAAGAACTGCCACACCTCGTCGCGGCTCGTCGCGCTCTCGATGATCCCGACGGCGAGCGCGCTGCGTTCGCGCACCCAGGCGAAGAACTCGTGCACCTTGTCGTCGGCGACCTTGCGCGGCATGCGGGCGCGCGTCGTGTTGAGGCACTCCCACAGCTCGGTCGAGACGATCTCGCGGGCCCGGCGGGCGTTCTCGCGGGCGGCGCCGAGCGAGTAGGCGATCGACGCCGGGTTGTGCCGGTCGACCGCGAGCATCGACAGGACGTCGCTGCGGGCGAGGTCGCCCTCGGGGGCGTCGCTGCCCATCACGGCGAGCAGGCTGCGACAGGCGACGTCCTCCTCGATCCAGGGGTCCTCGAGCAGCAGCTGCAGGTGCACGTCGAGGATGCGGGCCGTGCCGTCCGACCGCTCGATGTAGCGGCCGATCCAGAACAGGCTCTCGGCGATGCGGCTCAGCATGATGGTCCTTCGGTCGGGGTCGTCCCGTGGTCGGGAACGCGGGACGCAGGAGGCACGGGTCGGCTTCGTGACCCGGCCCGCCCCTCCTTCGTCTGTTGCTGTTGCGCCTGCTGGTCGTTGCGGGGGTCGTCCTGGGGCGCGTGGTCGGGACTGTGGTCGGCGGCCGAGGCCGCGGCCGCGGCGACCTGCTCGGGGGTGATCACCGGGAGCGACTGCGTCGGGGTCGTCTGCTCGGCGATCAGGGCGCTGACGTCGTGACCGGCCCAGGCGTTGACGTCGCCGCCGACGATCCAGGTGTCCTTCGAGCCGCCGCCCTGGCTGCTGTTGACGACGAGCTGGCCCTCGGGCAGCGCGACCCGGGTCAGGCCGCCGGGCAGCACCCAGACGTCGTCGCCGTCGTGCACGGCGAAGGGCCGCAGGTCGGCGTGCCGAGGGCGGAGTCCGTCGTCGACCAGGGTCGGGATCGTGCTGAGCTGCACCACGGGTTGCGCGATCCAGCCGCGGGGGTCGCGTCGCAGCTGGGTGCGCAGGTCGTCGAGCTCGCGGCGGCTGGCGGCCGGGCCGACGACGAGGCCCTTGCCGCCCGAGCCGTCCACGGGCTTCACGACGAGCTCGTCGAGCCGGTCGAGCACCTCGTCGAGGGCCCCGGGGTCCTCGAGCCGCCAGGTGTGCACGTTCGGCAGCAGGGCGTCCTCGCCCAGGTAGTAGCGGATCAGCTCGGGCAGGTAGGTGTAGACGAGCTTGTCGTCGGCGACGCCGTTGCCCACCGCGTTCGCGATCGTCACCGTGCCGAGACGGGCGGCCATCAGGAGGCCCGGCGAGCCGAGCACGGAGTCGGCCCGGAACTGCAGCGGGTCGAGGAACTCGTCGTCGACGCGGCGGTAGATCACGTCGACGCGTTCGGGTCCGCCGGTGGTCCGCATGAAGACCCGGCCGCCGGAGCAGTAGAGGTCGCGACCCTCGACCAGTTCGACGCCCATCAGGCGGGCCAGCAGCGTGTGCTCGTAGTAGGCCGAGTTGAACACCCCGGGGGTCAGCACGACGACGGTCGGTTCGTCGACTCCCGACGGGGCGCTCTTCTTGAGGGCGGCGAGCAGCCGGTTGGGATAGTCGCCCACTGGCCGCACGCGCATCGAGACGAACAGCTCGGGCAGCGTCTGCGCCATGACGCGACGGTTCGAGATGACGTAGCTGACGCCGCTCGGCACGCGCACGTTGTCCTCGAGCACGCGCCAGGCTCCGGCCTCGTCCCGGACCAGGTCGATGCCGCTGACCTGGATGCGCACGCCGTTGGCCGGGTCGATGCCGCTCGCCTGCCGGTGGAAGTGGCTCGAGCTCGTGATGAGGCTCGCGGGGATGACCCCGTCGGCGATGGCGGTCTGCGGGCCGTAGACGTCGGCGAGGAACGCCTCGAGGGCCTTGACCCGCTGCTTGATGCCGCGCTCGACGGTGGTCCACTCGGCGTGCTCGACGACCCGGGGCACGGCGTCGAGCGGGAACGGCCGCTCCTCGCCGGCGAAGTCGAAGGTGACGCCCTGCGCCAGGTACGAGTCGGCCAACGCCGCGGTGCGGCCGCGCAGGTCGTCCTGCGTCATGCCCTCGAGGGTCGCGTGGATCTCGTGGTACGCCCGACGGGGCGTGCCGTCGCGCTCGAACATCTCGTCCCACGCGGCGGCCGGCGGACGGGCGCCGGTCGCCCGGGCCGCGGCACCCGTGGTGGTCGCGTATCCCTCGAAGAGCTCGCCCATGGCTCGACGCTAGCCAGGAGGTGTTGCCGGGGTGTTTCGGTCGTGCGGCGGGGGTGTGTCGGGGTGGAGCCCGGCGAGGGACGGGACAAAAGCGAACACCGGGAACTTCCCACCAATCCGATTTGTAACAGAGAACTCCCAGGAGGAATAGCGTGAGCCCCGAACGACAAGAACGTCCCACCGGGAGGACCACCACATGCGCTTCAAGTACCTCGTCATCGCCCTCATCGCGTTCCTCGCGTACACCTACGGCGCCAAGGCCGGGAAGGGCCGCTACAAGGAGATCAGCAACTTCTTCGGCTCGTTCTGGAACGACCCCAAGGTGAAGAAGGCGCGTGCCCAGGCCAAGAAGGACGTCACCAAGGCCCGCAAGGCCGCGGTGAAGAAGGCCCGCAAGGCCGCGCACTAGTCCTCTCGACCGCTGGGGCCCGAGAGGACGACCTTCTCACGGGCCTCTTCGCATGCGGTCGTCACCCAGACCCCGCTGACACGCACCCGACCCCGACCGTCTCAGCAGCACCCGCGCACTCCGCGCACCAACGAAAAGGACCACATCATGGGCTTCCTCGCCTTCATCCTCCTCGGCCTCATCGCCGGCGCCATCGCCAAGCTCATCCTCCCGGGCAAGCAGGGCGGCGGCTGGATCGCCACCCTGATCCTCGGTGTCATCGGCGCCCTCATCGGTGGCTGGATCGGCGGAGCCGTCTTCAACGTCGGCTACGACGGCTTCTTCAGCATCCAGAGCTGGATCATCGCGATCCTCGGTGCGCTCGTCGTCCTCGTCATCTGGGGCTTCATCACCGGCCGCAAGGGCAGCCGCGCGTAAGCAGCTCCCCCCGCACCACGACAGAGCGGGCCGTCCCTCCGGGGGCGGCCCGCTCCGTCGTGCCCGGGGCGGGTGCGGGTGCCGTGGCGGGTGCGAGACTCGGGGCATGTGGACGCAGAACCGGCCCGACCCCGACGCCGAGGTGCCGGAGGCGGTGGTCACGGCCGCGCGCGGCGACGCCATCACCGCGGTGTGGCGCAACGAGGCCGGCGGCACCACCTACCGCCTGGGCGAGGGCCCGACCCGGCGCTTCGTGAAGTGGGCCCCGTACGGCAGCGGCCTCGACCTGCACGCCGAGGAGATGCGGCTGCGCTGGGTCGTCGACTTCACCCCCGCCCCCCGCGTGCTCGAGATCGGCGGTGACGACGAGGGCGAGTACCTCGTCACGGCGGGCGTGCCCGGGCGCAGCGCCGTCGACCTGCTCCGGGCCGCGGACCCGGCGACCGTCGTGCGCGAGGCGGGACGGGGGCTGAGGCGACTGCACGACGCGTTGCCGGTCGACGAGTGCCCGTTCAGCTGGTCGGTGGACGACCGGATCGCGACCAGCGAGAAGGCGCGCGCCGTGCCTCCTGACCTCGGCGACCCGCCGCCCGTCGACCTCCTCGTCGTCTGCCACGGCGACCCGTGCGTGCCCAACACGCTGATCGGCGACGACGGCCTCTGGTCGGGGCACGTCGACTTCGACGCCCTCGGCGTCGCCGACCGCTGGGCCGACCTCGCGGTCGCGACGATGAGCCTCGGCTGGAACCACGGCCCCGGCTTCGAGCAGACCTTCCTCGACGCGTACGGCGTCGCCGACGACCCCGTCCGCACGGCGTACTACCGGGCGCTCTGGGCCGCGACGTGAGCCGGATCGCGCCGTGTCGCGGGTCACGACGCCACGATGTGGGCACCGCGCCACGATTAAACATGGCGGCGTGACCACATCGTGGCGTCATGGAGCGCCCGGGTCGTCCAAGATGGTGCGGTGACCGACATCGAGACCACACGACGACACGACGGCAGCCGTGACGACATCAGCGGCGCCGTCGACGGCAGCCTCCGTCAGGACGTCAGCTACCTCGGCAGCCTGCTCGGCCGGGTGCTGCGCGAATCCGGCGGCGACGAACTCTTCCAGGCCGTCGAGGACGTCCGGGCCGCCGTCATCGCCGCCTACGAGGGAGCCGACGGCGCGAGCCTCGACGACGCCCAGCGCCTCGTCGACGCCCTCGACCAGGGGCTGGCCGAGCAGGTCGCCCGCGCCTTCACCTGCTACTTCCACCTCAGCAACCTCGCGGAAGAACACCACCGCGTCCGCGTGCTGCGCCGCCGCGGCAGCGAGGCAAGCGCCGCGGGCGACTCGGTCTCGGCCACGCTGCGCCAGCTCACCGAGGAGGTCGGGGCCGAGGAGGCCTCCAAGCGACTCGACGCGCTGCGCTTCCACCCCGTGCTCACCGCGCACCCGACCGAGGCCCGCCGCCGTGCGGTCGCGTCGAGCATCCGTCGGATCAGCGACCTGATGACCGACCGCGACCGGCTCGAGAACGACGTGGCCGTGGCCGAGGCCGAACGCCGCCTCCTCGAGGAGGTCGACACGCTCTGGCGCACCTCGCCGATCCGCACCACGCGGCCGACCCCGCTCGACGAGGTCCGCACGGCCATGAGCATCTTCGACCAGACGCTCTTCGAGATCGTGCCGCAGGTCTACCGTCTGCTCGACGACCGCCTGCTCGGTGACGCCGCCGGCCGCGAACCCGCCGTCGCCCCGGCCTTCATGCGCCTCGGCACCTGGATCGGCGGAGACCGCGACGGCAACCCGCACGTGACCGCCGAGGTCACCCGGGCCGCCGCCGACATCGCCGCCGAGCACGTGCTGCTGGGCCTGCACCGCGCGACCAGCCGCATCGGCGGCACCCTGACCCTCGACGAGGCCGAGACCCCGGCCTCCGCCGAGCTGGTGTCCCTCGCGGAGGCGCAGCGCCGGATGGACGCGGAGGTCGCGTCCCGCATCGGCGTGCGCTCGCCCCACGAGCTGCACCGCCGGGTGCTCATGTTCGTCGCGGCCCGCATCGACGCCACCCGTCGCGAAGGGGCCCCGCTCGCCTACGGCCACCCGGACGAGTTGCTCGCCGACCTGCGCGTCGTGCAGCAGTCGCTGCGCGCGGCCGGCGCGCACCGCAGCGCCAACGGTGACCTGCAGGGCCTCGTCTGGCAGGTCGAGACGTTCGGCTTCCACCTCGCCGAACTCGAGGTGCGCCAGCACTCGCAGGTGCACCGCACGGCCCTCGCCGAGCTCCGGGCGGCCGACCCGGTGGCGGGCGGGGAGCAGTCCACCGGCGGCGACGCCGGGTCCGACGCCGCGCCTCCTGCACGCAGCGAGACGACCGACGAGGTCCTCGCGGTGTTCCGCACGATCGCCGACCTGCAGAAGCGCTACGGCGTGCGGGCCGCGTCGCGCTACATCGTGTCGTTCACGCAGTCGTCGGCCGACCTGGCCACCGTCTACGAGCTCGCCGAGCGCGCGATGGGCGACGAGCCCGCACCCGTGCTCGACGTGATCCCGCTGTTCGAGACGTTCGCCGACCTCGAGGCCAGCACGCGCATCCTCGACGAGGCCCTCCAGACCGAGGCGGTGCAGAAGCGCCTCGCGGCGACCGGTCGCCGCCTCGAGGTCATGCTGGGCTACTCGGACTCGTCGAAGGACGTCGGGCCCGTCTCGGCGACCTTCGCGCTCTACTCCGCCCAGGCCCGCATCGCCGACTGGGCCGCCGAGAACGACATCGAGCTGACGCTGTTCCACGGTCGCGGCGGCGCCCTCGGCCGCGGCGGCGGACCGGCGAACGAGGCCGTGCTGGCTCAGCCGCCGGCATCGGTCGACGGCCGCTTCAAGATCACCGAGCAGGGCGAGGTCATCTTCGCCCAGTACGGCAACAAGACCATCGCCGCCCGGCACGTCGAGCAGATGGCCGCGGCCACGCTGCTGGCCTCGAGCCCGTCGAACGAACAGGCCAACGCGACGGCCGCCACCCGGTTCGCCGAGGTCGCCTCGACGATGGACGTCGCCTCGCGCGAGGCGTTCTTCGGCCTCGTCAAGGCCGACGGCTTCGCCTCGTGGTTCGCGGCCGTCACCCCGATGGAGGAGGTCGGCCTGCTCGCGTTGGGTTCCCGTCCCGCACGTCGAGGCCTCTCGGTCGAGTCCCTCGAGGACCTCCGGGCGATCCCCTGGGTCTTCGCCTGGACGCAGGCCCGCATCAACCTCGCCGGCTGGTACGGCCTGGGGTCGGCCCTCGAGGCCGTGGGCGACCTCGACCTGCTCCGTGAGGCCTACGCGACCTGGCCGCTCTTCTCGGCGATGATCAAGAACGTCGAGATGTCGCTCGCCAAGACCGACGAGCACATCGCCCGCGAGTACCTGGCGCTGGCCGACCGCGACGACCTCGCCGGACGCGTCCTCGACGAGATGGCCCGCACGCGCAAGTGGGTGCTCGCGGTCAGCGGCCACGGCGAGGTGCTCGACGGCCGCCCGGTGCTGAGCCGCGCGGTGCGGCTGCGGTCGCCCTACGTCGACGCGCTCTCCCTGCTGCAGCTGCGCGCCCTGCGGGCGATCCGCGTCGCGGGCGGAGGCGACCCGGCGGACGCCGACCACCGCCTCCTGCTGCTGAGCGTCAACGGGATCGCCGCCGGGCTGCAGAACACGGGCTGACGCCCAGGGGCAGGGCGCAGGAGGCGCGGGCGGGGTCGTCGACCCGGCCCGCGCCTCCTGCGTCCTGTGCCGGCGTCGGTCAGGCGAGCAGCTGCTCGCTGAGCGCCCAGAGGCGGTCGGACTGCTCGGGGTCGAGGGCGTAGTCCTTGACGCCGCGACCGCGGGCGTCCTCGCGGAACGGCTCGGCCTCGGCGACGTCCTCGAAGTAGCGGGCCCCGACGCCCTCGGCGAGGGGGTGGACGGCCACGAAGACCGACGTCGCGGCCCCCTGCTGCGTGGACTTGAACGCCGGGTTGGGGGTGCCGTCCTCGTCGATCCAGCCGCGGTCGAGCATCTCCTGCTTGGGCAGGTGGCGCTGCAGCGGCGTCATGATGCCGCCCGGGTGCACGGCGTTGGCGAGCACGCCGTCGTCGGCCCAGCGCTGCGTGACGCCGACCGCGAAGAGCGAGTTCGCGGTCTTCGACTGGCCGTAGGCCGACCACGGGTCGTACTCGCGACGCTCGAACATCACGTCGTCGAACACGACGGGCGAGAAGTGGTGGCCGGTCGAACTGAGCGACACGAGTCGCGACGGGGTGCCCGAGGCCTGGGCGCCCTCGACCAGGGCACCTCGGAGCGCGTTCGCGAGGGCGTAGTGACCGAGGTGGTTGTTGCTGAACTGGAGTTCCCACCCCTCGGGGGTGCGGGTCTCGGGCGTGGCCATGATGCCGGCGTTGTCGATGAGCACGTCGAGCGGGCCCTGCCACGCGTCGGCGAAGGCCTGCAGGGTGTCGCGCTTCTCGAGGTCGAGGATCGCGGCACGGACGGTGCCGCCGCCGTCGCCGGTGCTCTCGCGGATGTCGGCGACGGCCTGGTCTCCCTGTTCAGGGCGGCGCACGGCGAGGGTCACGTCGGCGCCGGCGGCGACGAGGGAGCGGGCGGTCTCGATGCCGATGCCGGACGCGGCGCCGGTCACGACGATGCGCCTGCCGGTCAGGTCGAGGCCGTCGACGACCTCGTCCGCGGTGGTGGCGGCGCTGAAGGGGGTGGTGATGCGAGTCATGGGGTTGACGCTACGCCCGGGCCCCGGGCGGGCGGTCAGGCCCTGGACGGCGGTCGGACCCCGGACCGTCAGGCGGTTCGGCGGGCGCGACGGGTGCGGACGAGTGCCGCGGCGTAGAGGACGGCGGCGACCCAGTGGCCGACGAGTCCGGCCCAGAGCACCACGAGGCCGATCGTGCGGGCGACGGCACCGGCGTCGGCGAGCGGGGCCGACGCCGCGCCTCCCGATCCGCCGAACTGGTCCACGACCGCGGCCGCGACCAGCACGAGCAGCAGCCCGACGAAGATGAGAGCGGTGCGGATCTTGCCGACCCACGTCACCGGGAACGAGGCCCCGGCCAGCACGAACAGGGCGTAGGCGCTCAGCAGCAGGTCGGGCACGAGCAGCAGCGGCAGCACCGGCCACGGCACGAGACCGCCCGCGACGAACGCGATGACGACCACGATCACGGTGATGCGGTCCGCCACCGGGTCGAGCCACCGGCCGAGCTCGGAGGTGGTGTTCGTCCGGCGGGCGATGAACCCGTCGAGGAAGTCGGTCACGAAGACGACCGCGATGACGACCATCGCCGACCAGTAGTGCTGACCCACGATCAACACGAGGAACACCGGCAGCAGCAGCAGCCGGGCCGCCGAGATGGCGTTGGGCACGGTGCGCCATTCGTCCTGTCGGAACAGCTTGTCGACGAGCGTCACGGGGCCCCCTCTGCACGATCGCGCGGACCGTCGGTGCCGGTCGCACCGATCACACCCGAGGAGGCGCGGGTCGCGCCCCCGAGATCGCCTCGAGTCTACGGGTGCCCCGCTCCCGACCCGGGGACGCCTCCGCCGTCCGGCGGTGCCGTCAGGCGGTGCCGTAGAGGGCGGTGCCGTCAGGCGGTGCCGTAGAGGGCGTCGGGCAGCTCCCGCGTGAAGATCTCGGCCGTCTTCGGGCCGACGCCCTTCAGGTCGGTGAGGCGGCGGGTCAGCTCGGCACGGTCGGCCGACGACCGCACGAGGTGGTTCACCGACCCCCAGTCGGAGTCGATGCGCCCCATGACCTCGTGCAGCTCGTCGCTCATCACGTGGTCGATGCGGGCGTAGCCGGCCTCGTCGAGCAGCCGGCGCAGCCCCTCGTGGTCGTGCTCGGCGAAGCGTGCGGGGCTCGTCAGCCCGTGGTCGACGAGCACCTGGTAGGTCTCGGCGGCCACGCTCTGCTGCACGGGCCGGCCGAACAACACGCTCGCGAGCAGCCAGCGGTACAGCTGCTGCGGTGAGCCCTCGCTCACGTCGATCCCGAGGTCGGACGGGTGCTTCACGTCGGTCATGCCGTCCTGTCTACGCCGGGTGCGCGGCGCGGGTGACGCGACCCGCGCCTCCTCGGCTCGCCGTGCGCCGGCGGCCGCGCGGACCGGCCGCACGGGCCGGCCGCGCGGACCGGCCGCACGTCGAAGGACCCCGCCCCGGGCGACCGACCACGGCAGGACGTGGTGGGTCACCCGGGACGGGTTCCGCGGTGCAGGCGCCGGACTAGCGCGCGGCGTGCTCCAGCGTCGGGTAGTCCGTGTAGCCCTCGGCACCCTCGGCGTAGAACGTGGCGGGGTTCGGCTCGTTGACCTCGTGGTCACCCTTCCACCGCTCGACCAGGTCGGGGTTGGCGATGGCGAAGCGGCCCACGGCGACGGCGTCGGCCTGGCCGTCGGCGACCTCGGCGATGGCCTCGTCGCGCGTGGTGATCTGACCGAAGCCGCTGTTGGCGATGAAGGCACCACCGAAGCGCGTGCGGAGGTCCTGGACGAGCTCGCCGCGCAGGTCGGCCTGCAGCACGCTGAGGTAGGCGAGGCCGAGCGGCGCGAGGCCCTCGACGAGCGCACGGTAGACGGCCGTCACGTCGGCGACGTCGGTCTCGACGACGTCCTGGATGTTGTGCATGGGCGACAGGCGGATGCCGACGCGGCCGGCACCGATCGCCTCGGCCACGGCGGTCGCGGTCTCGATCGCGAGGCGGGCGCGGTTCTCGGGGGTTCCGCCGTACTCGTCGGTGCGGACGTTCGAGACGGGCGAGAGGAACTCGTGCAGCAGGTAGCCGTTGGCGCTGTGGATCTCGACGCCGTCGAGCCCGGCCTCGAGCACGGCGCGCTTCGACGCGGCGACGATGTCGGCCGTGACCTGGTGGACCTCGTCGGTCGTGAGGGCGTGCGGCACGGGGAAGTCGACCTTGCCGGTGGCGGTGTGCACCTGGCCGTCGATGGCGATCGCGCTGGGGGCGACGATGCGGGCGGTGCGCGTGATGTCGGTGTGCGAGACGCGTCCACCGTGCATGACCTGCATGACGATCTGGCCGCCCTCGGCGTGGACGGCCTCGGCGACGCGCTTCCAGCCGGCGACCTGCTCGTCGGTGACGATGCCGGGCTGACCGTCGTAGGCCTTGGACTCCTGCGAGGGCCAGGTGCCCTCGGTCGTGATCAGACCGAAGGAGGCGCGCTGACGGTAGTGCTCCACCACGACGTCGCCCGGAACGCCGTCGTCGCCGGAGCGGAGACGGGTGAGGGGCGCCATGACGAGGCGGTTGCGCAGCTCGAGCTGGCCGAAGGTGGCGGGAGAGAAGAGGTCCAAGGGTGGTCCTTCCGAACGGTGACGCGCCCTCGGGCGGGGGCGCTCGTGGGGCAACGCCCCCGTTGCACGATGCATTCCCCGGCCCGCGAGGCCCGGGAGCGCCGCGAGGAGGGCGCCGAGGGCTGCCACGGCGAGGGCCACGCCGTAGCCGCCGGTCCCGACGAGCGCGCCCAGGACGACGGCCCCCACGGCCTGGCCCAGCACCAGCAGCACGAAGAGCAGGGCCGTCCCGCTCGCGGCCCGCTCGGCGTCGATCTCGGCCGTCCAGGCGATCAGCGCACCCGTCGCCGCCGTGTAGGCCCAGCCGAAGGCCGCGCAGGCCACGAACGCCACCGGCACGACGCCCGGCAGGGTCGCCAGCCCGGCCGTGCCCGCCGCCATCACGGCCAGCGTGAGCGTCCAGACCGCCCCGGGGGCCAGGCGCGCCAGCGGTCGAGCGGTGGCGATGACGGCGGTGCCGCCCGCGCCGAGGCAGACCCAGGCCCCGACCGACAGCTCGGCCGCCACCCCGGCGTCGACCAGCACCGTGCGCCCGAAGTTCCAGACCCCGGCCGAGGCGGCACCGGCGAGCAGCGCCGCGACCAGCACCCACCGGTGGTCGACGAACCACGACCGCGGGGGCAGGAGGTCGCGTCCGACCGAGGTCGCGGCACCCGTCGCGTCGCTCGGTCGAGCCACGGAGCCGCGGTGGTCGAGCACGAGGACGGCCCCGGCCGCGACGATCGCTCCCCCGACGGCCGCCCACCACGCGAGTCGCCAGTCGGGCAGCACGGCGGACGCCAGGAGTCCCGCCGCCACGAGGCCCGGGCCCGTCCCGGCGTTGACGACCGTCTGGCCGCGCGCCTGCCGTCCGTGCTCGAGACCGCGCTGCAGGAGGCGCACCAGGGCCGGCGACGCGAGGCCGGCTCCGGCCGAGCTGAGCACGGCCGCGAGCGCGAACGGCACCACGTCGGGCGCGAGGGCCATGCCCGCGGCACCGATCGAGGCCGCCGCACCCGCCGTGACGACCAGGCCTCGTGGGTGCCGGGCGGACGCTGCGAACCCCGCCACCGCGCCGGCGACGTAGGCGAGCGATCCGCCCGACGAGATCAGCCCGGCGACGCCGGCGTCGAACCCGAGGTCGGCCTGCGTCTCGGGCAGGTACAGCCCGTAGGCGAGGCGGACCAGGCCGTAGGTCACGGCGATCAGGGCCGTGCCGGCCGCGACGAGCCCGGAGCCATTCGAAAACGTACGTTTCATTTTCACAGCCTAAGCTGTCCGCATGCCCCTGCGCCCGGCCAGCGAGAAGAAGATCCTCGATGCCGCCGACGACCTGTTCTTCACGAACGGCATCGCCGCGACGCCCGTCGACGCCGTCCTCGCCCGCGCCGGCGTCTCGGCCGCGACGATGTACCGCGGCTACCGCAGCAAGGAGGCGCTGGTCGCCGCAGCGCTGACCCGTCGCCACCACGACTGGCTCGCCACCTGGGACGCCGCCGTCGCCCGGTGCGACGAGGCAGGCCCGCGCCTCCTCGCGGTCTTCGACGCGTTGGACGACTTCCGGTCCCGCCCGACGGGGGCGCGCTGGTGTGCGTTCCTCGCCTCGGCGGCCGAGTACGTCGATCCTCCCGCCGACGTCGCCGAGGCCGTACGGCTCGACACCGAGACGCTGCGGACGCGGCTCACCGACCTGGCACGCCCGCTCGTCGGCCCCGAGGCCGAGGGCCTCGCCGAACGCCTGCTGCTGGTGGTCACCGGCGACCTCGCCATGCGACTCCGCGAGCCCGACCGCGACACGACGACGGGCCGGGCCGTCGCGGCGTCGCTCATCGCCGCCGCCGGCGCCACCGGCCCCACGAGTCCCGGCCGCTGAGACCCTCCTGCGCGCGCGAGGGTCTCGGCGGTCCTACGGGGTCTCGGCGGAACCGTCCCGGTCGAAGCCGGTGCGGACCGCGGCGATGTCGTCGCCGCCGTGCCCCCGGTCGGCCGCCGTGGCGTAGACGCCGGACAGCGCCTCGAGCAGACCGGTGTCGAAGCCGGTGCCCTGGGCGGCCTCCTGCATGAGCTCGAGGTCCTTGCGGATGCCGTCGAGCGCGAACTGGGCCGGGTAGTCGCCGGCGATCATCGTCGCGCCCTTGAGGTGCGCGTACGGGGTGTCCGACTGGCCCCCGTCGATGGCGTCGAGGAAGAGCTGCGGGTCGAGGCCCAGGGCCTCCGTCAGCGCGAGCGACTGGGCCGTGGCGGCGGTGATCGTGGCGATCCACGCGTTGGCGGCGAGCTTCAGCGCCGTGCCCTGCCCGACCGTGTCGCCCGCGACGATCGTCTTGGATCCCATGGCGTCGAGGACCGGACGCACGGCGTCGAGCAGGGCGTCGTCGCCGGCGGCCAGCATGACGAGCTTCCCCGTCGCGGCCGGCTTCTTCGTGCCGAGCATCATCGCCTCGACGAGCCGGAGTCCGTGCCCGTCGGCCGTCCGGACGACGCGGGCCGTGTCGGCCTCGCCGATGGTGCTGGCCTGCACCCACACGGTGTCGGCACCGCTCGCGTCGGCGGCCTCGTCGAGGACCTCGAGCACGGCGTCGCCGTCGAACAGCACGGTGACGACCACGTCGGCGCCCTCGACCGCCTGCCGCGCCGTGTCGGCGACCACGGCACCGTCGGCGGCGAGCGGCTCGGCCTTCGACCTCGTGCGGTTCCAGACCGTGACGTCGAACCCCTCGCGCAGCAGTGTCCCCGCCACGCCCTGACCCATGATGCCCGTCCCGAGCACTGCGACCTTCATGGCCCCGACGCTACGCCCGGGACGCGCGAGCAGCGCGGCTCAGTCGAGCGGATCGGGCCCGACGGGGTCGGGCCGCATCGCGCGACGCACCCGGGCGACGACCGAGGGAGCGGGCGGATCGTTGTAGACGCCCGCCTCGACCTGGCCGCTGAGGCGCTGGACGGCCGCCATCACCTCGTCGGTGGCGTGCCGACGAGCCCGACCCGACTTCGCCTCCCCGTGGTGCGAGAGGTCGATGGGCTCGCCGAACTCGACGGTGACCTTCCGGAGGCGCGGGAAGCGCGTGCCCACCGGCTGCAGTTCCTGCGTCCCCGTGAGGGCGACCGGCACGACCGGGGCCCCGCTCGTGAGCGCGAGCCAGGCGACGCCCGTCCGGCCGCGGTAGAGCCGCCCGTCGAGGGAGCGCGTCCCTTCGGGGTAGATCGCGAACGCGTCACCGTCCGTCAGCTTGCCGAGGCCCAGGTCGAGGGCGTGCTGCGCGGCGGACCCGGCCCCTCGCTCGACGCCGATCGCGCCGATGCCGGTGAAGAAGGCCCGCGACGCCCGACCCTTGAGGCCCGAGCCGGTGAAGTAGGCGTTCTTCGCGAGGAACGAGACCTGACGGGGTGCCATGAGGGTGATCACGACGCTGTCCATGAACGAGAGATGGTTGCTGGCCAGGATGACGGCGCCGCGCCGCGGGACGTTGCGGCGCCCGATCACCCGGGGGCGCCAGACCGCGCGCACCAGGGGTGACAGGACCGAACGGCTGAGGGTTGTGAGCACGCTCCACTGTGCCCGACGCCACATTCCCCGAGGCGCATGGCTCGCCTGTGCGCCTCACCCGGGGGCCCTCGGTACCCACCCGCACCACCCGATTCGGGGAACAACGGGTGTCCCCCTCAGGGAGGATTGCCGCCGCCGGAGCCGCGGCCTATCGTCGGAGACCGACCGAAACGGGACGCTCGTCCGGTTCACGACCCTCCGACGAGTCCTCGTCGGGGGATCGACCCGAGACCCGGGGCGAGCGCCGCGACGCACCGCCCGTCCCCGTGGGCGGTGGTCCGGCCGGGCGGACGGCCCCCCGCGCTCCGGCTCCGACAGCCGGGGACGACCCCGGACGGCCCGAGGCGCCCCGAGTCCCCCGAGTGCCCCGCCGCATCCCCCGACGACAGCCCCGACGACCCGAGAGGACCGCCTTGGACGACGAGACCATGACCACCCGCCCTTCGCGCCTGCCGGTCGTCTTCGGCGCCACCTCGCTGATCTCCACCTACTTCGCCGTCGCCAGCATCGTCGGCGCGGGCACCTCGGTCGGCGTCGGACTCACCGCGACGGTCGTGGCGACCGGCCTCTACGTGCTGTCGGCGGTCGTCTGGCTCGCGCTCGTCGTCGTGGCGGTCTCGTCGGTCCGCCGGACGCGACGAGGCGCTGCGCTCGACCGGACGAGCATGCGCTTCATCGGGTTGGCACCCCCGGCGGGCGGGGCCGTGCTGCTCGCCGCGGCCTACGTCGCCCGCATGAACGGACAGCCCTTCTTGGGCGGGTTCTCGGCCATGGTGATCACGACGGTCGCGCTGGTCGTCCTGTCGCAGGCGTTCCCGCTGCTCGGCTTCGGCCCGTCGACCCCGGGTCAGCGCCAGTCGTCGGGCGGCGGCGGGGCGTCGTCGTAGGGGTCGTAGGGAGCGTCGGCCGGCACGTCGTAGAGATCGTCGGCCGGCACCTCGGGCACCTCGTCGACGGCGGGCGGTGCGGCACGGCGGGCACCACGAGCGGGCGCCGTCGAGGTCGCTCGCGGCGAGTGGGGAGTGGTGCCGGCCGACGCCGCCGCGGACGACCCGACGGCCGCCGCCTCGGCCGGTGCGGTGCCGCCCACGACGGCGAGCACCTGCTGACCGTACGTGTCGAGTTTCTTCTGGCCGACGCCGCTGATGCCCGCGAGCTGATCGAGCGAGGCGGGCCGTTCGGATGCGATGCCCCGCAGGGTGACGTCGCCGAACACCACGTAGGCCGGGACGCCCTGCGCTCGGGCCACGCCGGCACGCCACTCGCGCAGCGTCTCGAACAGGGCGGCGTCGTCACCCGTCAACTCGGCGGCGCCCCGCGAGGAGCCGCGACCCGACGAACCCGACCCGCTGCGCGCCCGGGCCGAGCGCGCCGGACGGTCGGGCTCGCGCCGCAACCGGACGGTGCGGCCGCCCGAGAGCACCTCGCCCGCCGCGTCGGTGAGCAGCAGGGTGCCGTAGCCGTCGGGCGAGACCGCCAACACCCCCTGGGCGAGCAGCTGCCGGACGACGCCCCGCCACTCGACGTCGTTCAGCTCGGTGCCGATGCCGAAGGTGGACAGCTGCTCGTGGCGGTTCTGGAGGACCTTGGGGGTCGACTTGCCGACGAGGATGTCGACGATCTGGCCCGCGCCGAACTGCTGGTTGCGCTCTCGCTTCAACCGGACGACCGTCGAGAGGAGCTTCTGGGCGGGCACCGTGCCGTCGAGCGACTCGGGCGGCGAGAGGCAGGTGTCACAGTTGCCGCAGGCGGTGCTCGCCTGACCGAAGTAGCCGAGCAACTGCACCCGTCGGCACTCGACCGTCTCGCACAGGGCGAGCATGGCGTCGAGGTGGGCGCCGAGCTTGCGGCGGTGCTCGGCGTCGCCCTCGGACTGGTCGATCATGCGCCGCTGCTGCACGACGTCTTGCAGGCCGTAGGCCAACCAGGCCGTCGAGGGCAGGCCGTCGCGGCCGGCCCGGCCGGTCTCTTGGTAGTAGCCCTCGACCGACTTGGGCAGGTCGAGGTGCGCGACGAAACGGACGTCGGGCTTGTCGATGCCCATGCCGAAGGCGATGGTGGCGACCATCACGATGCCCTCGTCGCGCAGGAAGCGCGCCTGGTTGCGTGCCCGGGTCTGCGCCTCGAGGCCCGCGTGGTACGGCAGCGCCGGGATGCCCTGCTTGACCAGGAACTCGGCCGTGCTCTCGACCGACTTGCGGGACAGGCAGTACACGATGCCGGCGTCGCCGTCGTGCTCGGTGCGGATGAACCGCAGCAGCTGCTGCTGCGGGCCGTCTTTCGCCTCGATGCGGTACTGGATGTTGGGCCGGTCGAAGTCGGCGACGAAGTGCTTCGCGTCGTCGAGCTCGAGGCGGCGTGAGATCTCGCGGTGGGTGGTCTCGGTGGCCGTCGCCGTCAGCGCGATGCGCGGGACGTCGGGCCAGCGCTCGTGCAACACCGACAGCTCGAGGTAGTCGGGACGGAAGTCGTGCCCCCACTGCGCCACGCAGTGGGCCTCGTCGATGGCGAAGAGCGAGACGTGGCCCCGGTCGAGCAGCGACTTCGTGGACTCGAGCTTGAGCCGCTCGGGCGCGAGGTAGAGCATGTCGAGCTCGCCCGCGACGAACGCCTGCTCGACCGCACGACGACGGTCGGGGTCTTGCGTCGAGTTGAGGAACGCCGCCCGGACGCCGACGGCCTCGAGGGCGTCGACCTGGTCTTGCATCAGCGCGATGAGCGGCGAGACGACGATGCCCGTGCCGTCGCGGACGAGGGCGGGCACCTGGTAGCAGAGCGACTTGCCGCCACCCGTGGGCATGAGCACGAGGGCGTCGCCGCCCTGGACCACCTGGTCGATGATCTGCGCCTGCTGACCACGGAACTCGTCGTAGCCGAACACCCGGTGCAGCACGTCGAGGGCTGCGGGGGGAGCGTCGGGAGCCAGGGCGGGCGAGGCGGTGGTGGTCACGCGTCGAGTCTACGAGCGGCCGCCGACGCGGTCAGTCGACCCGCGCCTCCTGGGGACGGTCGTCGGTCGGACGGGCACCGGGGACGAGGGGTCCGCCGGGCGCGGGAGCGCCGGGTACGAGAGGAGCGCTGCGGACCGTCACGAGCCCGGTGCGTCGGGCCGCCCGCAGCACGAGCCACACGTAGAGCGGCGTCGAGACCAGCGTCACCGCCAGGGCGAGGGGGCTGCCGTCGCTCGACTCGACGCCCGCGAAGGGGGCCGACAACAGGAAGAGCACGGTGTTGTTGAGCACGTGCGCGACTATCGCCGCCTCGAGCCCGCCGGTGCGCCAGGTCAGGTAGGCCGCGGCCACGCCGAACACGGCGACGTCGAGCATGCCCCACGCGTTGTAGTCGTGGCCGAACGCGAACCCGACCGTGGGCAGGACGATCGCCGCGATCGGGTACCTCAGCCACGAGCCGATCGTCTGCATGGCGAGCCCGCGGAACGCGTACTCCTCGGCCGTCGCCTGGAGCGGGGTGACCACGAGGATGACGACGACCGCCCAGACCAGGGTGTCGGTCGGCGTGGTGACCGGGCCGGTGCCGATCGGCTCGCCCGACAGCGGGGGCACCACGACGTAGCTGAGCCCCACCGTCAGGGCCATGAACGCGAGGGCGGGCACGAGGCATCGCACGAGCCACCGCCAGCGCAGCCGCCCGGCGACGCTCGAGAGGCTGCCGACCGCGCCGGGACCGACGATCAGCGTGCCCAGCATGATGGCCGGCAGCATGACCGCGATCGAGGCGAGCGTCGTGAAGAGCACGAGCGGGTCGGCGGCGGCCAGGGCGTCGCCCTCGATGCCGCGCTGCAGGCGTTCGGCGGCGGCGGTGCCGCCCACGGCCGTGGTCACCCCGAGGACTGCCACGTAGACCACGACCGACGCGAGCAGGTACGTGACGGCCGCCACGACGGCCGCCAGCAGCGGTTTCCACCACCGGTACGAGGGCAGGGAACGGAACAGGCGGTGGTACGCGAACGTCGTCACCCGACGAGCGTACGGGAGGCGCGGTGCCGGTCGGTCGTGCCGCCGTCGCCTTCGCGCCGCCGCACGATGGTCGCACCACGAAAGGAACGTCGCACCACGGAATTCCGTGGTGCGACGTCCGGTCGGTGGTGCGGTGCCGGGGGCGTCAGCCCTCGGTGGGCGTCACCGTCGCGCGGAGGCGACGGCGGCGGGCGACGACGAGCGCCGAGCCGCCGGCCAGCATCAGGACGAGACCGGCGAGGGCCGCGAGACCCAGGCCGTCCTGGCCGGTGAAGGCCAGCGAGCCGTCGGCGTTGCGGACCGTGCCGGCGGGCGTGGTGCCCGGGCCCGAGCCGGGCGTGGTGCCCGGGCCCGAGCCGGGGGTGGTGCCGGGCACGGTGCCGCCGGGGGTCGAGACCGGAGGCGTGGTGCCGGGGTCGGTCGGCGGGACGACCACGGGAGCGGCCGCCGCGGCGAAGACGACCGGGACGGACGCCGTCGTGCCGGTGCCGGCGACCGAGAGCACGACCTGGCGCGTGACCGGTCCGGCAGCGGGAGCGGTGATGCCCTCGGGAACGACGAAGGTCACCGTGGCACGACCCTGTTCGTCGGAGTTGTCGAGGATGGTCTCGTCGATCGGGGCCGAGGTGAGCTCGACGCCGTCGAGCGTCGCGGTCACGGTGCCCGACGCGTCCGCGGCGGCCTGCTGCAGGACGAGCGACGACAGGGTCATCGACACGGTGTCACCGGCGGCGAACCCGCCGACGGGCGCAGCGGTCAGCCCCGAGACGCCGACCGAACGCGAGGCGAAGTCGGGGTCGGACGGGTCGCCGGCCTGGGCGTCGAAGTACTCGAGCTGGCTCTGCAGGTCGACCTTGCCGCTGTCGGCGTGGGCGCGACCGTTGGCGAAGGCGGTGAACCCGTCGCCACCCGAGGCGAGGAACGAGTTGACCGTCACCTTGTAGATCGTGGCGTCGTCGACGGCCACGCCGTCGAGCGAGACGGCCGCGATGCGCGAGCCCGCCGCCGCGGTGGGGTCGTAGGTGTAGGTCAGACCCTCGGACGTGCCGAGCTTCAGGGTGCTGGTACGGCCGGCGGTCGGCCACTGCTGCTCGAGCACCTGGCGGATCTCGGCGCCGGTCATGTCGACCACGACGAGCGTGTTGGCGAAGGGCTGCACGGCCGCGGCGGCCTTGTACGTCACGTCGCCGTCCGGCGCCACGAAGGGCAGGTCGTCCCGCAGGCCGCCCGGGTTCATGAAGGCGAGCTGGGCACCGCTCGCCGTCGTCGACGACAGCTGGATGTCGGCGACGAAGTTGCCGAGCGTCGACTCACCGGCCCGGTTCGACACGGGGAGGCCGTTGGCGTCCGGGTTGGCGTTGTAGGCCCGGTTGAAGGAGTCGCTGATCGAACCGATGACCTCGGCCCCCCGCTCGGCGGCGACGTCGACGGCCGAGGCGACGATGGCCTGGACGGTGGGGTCGGGCGTGAAGGCACCGTAGAGCGGCACCAGACGGTGCGAGGCGATGGTCACGCGGTCACGGAAGGCGGTGGCGGCGGGGTCGACCGTCATGGTCACCCGGGCGAGGTTCGTCCCGTAGCTGCCCGTCTGCACGACGGCACGCTGCGGGCCGCCGTCGGACGGCGAGACGAGGTAGTCGTAGCCCTGGTGGGTGTGTCCCGAGAAGATGGCCGACACGTCGCCCGAGACGCCGCGGGCGATCTCGCCGAACGCGTTGTCGCCGGTGACGGAGTCGAGGCTGCCGGTCTCGGCGCCCTCGTGCAGCAGCAGGACGATGGCGTCGGCCGCGTCGGCCGCGACGATGTCGTCCGCGACGGCGTTGACCGACTCGACGACGGGGGCGAAGGTCAGCCCCTCGATGCCGGCCGGGCTGACGAGCGTCGGCATGGTCTCGGTCAGCGCGCCGATGAACGCGACGCGGACGCCGCCGATCTCCTCGACGACGTAGGGGTCGTAGGCGGGCGTGCCGTCGCTCCGGAGGATGTTCGCGTTCACGTAGGGGAACTCGCTGTTCGCCCGGACACGGCCGTTGAAGTCGTCCTGGCCCTTGTCGAACTCGTGGTTGCCCGGCGTGCTGACGTCGAGACCCATGGCGTTCAGGGCGTCGAGGGTCGGCTCGTCGTCCTGGATGAACGAGGTGAACGTCGAGGCGCCGATGTTGTCGCCCGCCGAGACGAAGAGCGTGTTGGGGTTCTGCGCCTCGACCGACTCGACGGCGCCGGCGAGGACGGCCGCGCCGGCGATGGAGGCGCGAGCACCGGGGGCGTCGGCCTCGAGTCGACCGTGGAAGTCGTTGATGCCGACGAGGTCGATCGTGACCGGGACGGCCTGGGCCGGTGCCGCGGCGACCAGGCCGAGCAGCAGGGTGCCGGTGGCGACGGACGCGAGGGCCGCACCGCGGACTCGCCGCCGGCCTCCCGTCGGGACGGACTCGGATGACGGGGGGCTGATGCGCATGGGCGTCGGTGCTCCTGGAGAAGACGGTTCGGGCGGGACGGCACCCCCCGACAGGGGGCGCACCACACGACCCTAAGTTCTCGCTGGGTGCCCGACAAGAGTCCGCCGAAGATCGTCACATGTTGTTCATCCGACGCCGCGAGGCCGAGCGACGGGCCCGCCGAGGGGCGCCACCGGAGCCTCCGGACACCGCGCCTCAGTCGGCGATCAGCCGCTTGCCCATGCCGAACGCATCGTCGACCGAGTACCCCAGGTGTTCGTAGAACGCCCGTACCCGCTCGTTGCCGGTGCGCACCTGGAAGTTGACCTTCGGGCAGCCCAGCGCCTCGAGCGACCGCTCGACCTCGGCCATGAGCTGCCGGCCGAACCCCTCCCCCTGGCGATCGGGCTCGACCGCGACGTAGTACACCCAGCCCCGATGGCCGTCGTACCCGGCCATCGCGGTCGCGACCAGCGCCTCCTCGGCGTCGACGCCGACCAGGAACAGCTCGCGCTGCACGGTCAGCTTGCGTTCGATGTCGCGTCGCGGGTCGTTCCACGGGCGGGTCAGCCCGCAGCGCTCCCAGAGCGCCACGACGGTCTCGGTGTCGGCCTCGTCGAAGGGTCGGATCTGCATGCACCGACCCTGCCAGACCCGACGGGACGAGGAGGCGCGGTGCCGGTCGCCACCACCCCGCACCCCCTCAGGGCCCTCGCGTTAGGGTGGGTCGTCGTCCGAGCCGCGGGCGCAGGGAGGGGCCCACCCGTGACCGATGCTCGCCGACGTCTCGCCGTCCTGGGGTCGCCGATCGAGCACTCGCTGTCACCGGTGTTGCACCGCACGGCGTACGAGCACCTCGGCCTGCCCTTCGACTACGACCGGGTCGAGGTCGCCTCGGGCGGGCTCGCCGACTTCGTCGGGGGCCTCGACGCGAGCTGGCGCGGCCTGAGCCTGACGATGCCGCTCAAGCGCGAGGTGCTGCCCCTGCTCGACACCGTCTCGCCGCTCGCCCGGCGTCTCGGGGTCGCCAACACCGTCGTCATCGACGACGACGGTCGCCGCCACGGGCACAACACCGACGTGGACGGCATCGTCCGCAGCGTCGAGGGCTTCCACGACGCCCGGCCCGCCGCGGCCACCATCCTCGGCGGGGGCGCCACCGCCCTGTCCGCGATGGCCGCCGCGTGGGATCTCGGCGCCCGGTCCTTCTCGATCCACCTGCGCAACCCCATGCGCGCCGGCGAGCTGACGTCCCTGGCCGCCGAGCTGGGCGCCGACGTGATGGTCGCCCCGCTCACCGAGCTGCCCTCGCTCGGCCCGTTGGACTTCGTCATCAGCACCTTGCCCGGCGGCGCGGCGGACGACCTCCACCTGCGTCCGGCCGGCGGCTCGTCCGTCCTCTTCGACGTCGCCTACGAGCCCTGGCCGACGCGCCTCGCGTCGCGCTGGTCGGCCGACGGGGGCATCGTCTTCAACGGCCTCGACATGCTCGTCGAGCAGGCGCTCGGCCAGGTCAGGCTCTTCTCCGGGCGGGCGCAGGACGAGCCGGTCCCCGACGAGGGCGTCCTGCGCGACGCGATGCGCGCCTCCGTGGGCTCGCCGATCCGCGACCGGTCGACCACCGACAGCGTGGCGCGCTGACGATGGCGACCCCACTGCCGGTCTCGATCGGTCGGGTCGCGCTGGGCACCGGGCGTCCCGCGGTCTGCGTCCCGCTCGTGGCCCGGACCCTCGACGCGCTGGTCGACGCCGCCTCGGCGCTCGACACCGACACGGCCGAACTGGTCGAGCTGCGCATCGACTTCGTCGACGCCGCGTTCGCCGCGGCACCGGACCCCGACGGGCCCGTGCGCACGGGCACCGAGGCGACGGGAGCCGCCGACCTCGACCTCGTGGCCGACGTCGTCCGTCGGGTGCGTGGCGCGCTCGACGCCGAACTGCCCCTGCTGTTCACCCTGCGGACCGAGCCCGAGGGAGGCGAGCACGACGTCGCCCCCGCGACCTACGACGCCGTACTGCGCTCGGCCATGGCCACCGGGCTGCTCGACGCCGTGGACGTCGAGATGTACACCGACCCCGACCTGCTCGGCGGGCTCGTCGACGCCGCGCACGACGCCGGGCTCGTCGTGGTGATGTCGTCGCACGACTTCAGCGGCACCCCCACGCAGGGCGAGATCGTGTCACGCCTGCTCGAACAACAAGAGAACGGTGCCGACGTGGCGAAGTTCGCCGCCATGCCGTCCAGTACGGACGACGTGCTGACCCTGATGCGGGCCACGGCCGAGTTCCGGGCGGGTGCCGGCATCGTGCCCGCGATCACCATGTCGATGGGGCCGCTCGGCGTCGTGTCCCGGCTCGCGGGCGAGACGTTCGGCTCGTGCGTCACGTTCGGATCGGCGGGGGCGACGAGCGCGCCCGGACAGGTCCCGGCGTCGGGGCTGCGGGCGGCGCTCGAGCTTGTGCACGAGGCGCAGCAGGGCTGACGGCGTCGGACCGGCTTCGTCCGGGGCCTCGGGCGTCCGGGCTCCGGAGGCCCGACGCACGCAGAGTCCACCACCGGGAAACGAGCGACGGACGTCGCTCAACGGGACCACCACGGCGGTCGGGCCCACCGGAGTGCGAACAGGTTAGCGGTCGGTGGCCCGACCCCGTAACCCCCTTGCGCCCGCGAGCGCCACGTGGTGCTCGACGAGGACGGGGAGTGCACCGGGGCCCTCGACGACGCCGTCGCCGCCGTGTCCCGGCGGGACTCCGGCGCCGTCCGGCCGGGTCAGGCCGGGCCCGGGTACTGCCGCTCGCCACCCGTGTCGAACCGCTCGCCCGAGGCGCGCGAGGGCAGCAGCGACATGACGAGCAGGGTCAGCCACCCGAGGACCGGCAGCAGGTAGAAGAGCACGTACCAGGCGGTGAAGCCCCCGTCGTGCAGGCGTCGCGACTGCAGCGCCAGGGTCGGCAGGAAGCTCACGACCGACCACAGCACGACGACGACGCCCTGGTGGTCGATGTAGGTCCAATCGCCGTTGTCGCCCCCGGCCCAGGTCGACGTCCCGCCGCTGCCCGTGGCCCAGGCCTGGAGCGCCCCCTGGAACACGAGCGCGATGACGAACCACCACCAGTACTCGCTGCGGCTCGCCCGCCCGTGGAACGTGGCGTACTTCCGCCAGAACCGGACGACCGCGACCTTCGGCGAGGCACGGTGGTACGGCTGGTCGAGCGGCACGTGGCCTGCGGGTCCGGTCATGGGATCTCCTGCGGTGGGGTGACGGGCAGGACCATCCTCGCAGCGCCTCCGCCGCGTCGTGGCCGATCGGCGCGGCCCGTCGGTACTGTGGGGCCCGCCGACCCTCGCGTCGGCGCCGTCGCCCATCCGGGGCGGCGCCAGACGAAGGAGACCCCATGAGCATCGGCGGCGGAATCGCCTTGATCGTGATCGGCGCGGTCCTCGCGTTCGCTCTCGACTTCCAGGTCGCGGGCATCGACATCAAACTGATCGGCTACATCCTCATCGCGGCCGGCGTGGTCGTGACCATCATCGGCATCGCCTTCGCGTCGCGCCGCCGCTCGACGGTCTCTACGACCCGCAGCGCGGTCGACCCGGCCACGGGCGAGCGCGTCGAGCGTCGCTCGACCGACAGCGACCCGCTGGTCTGACCCGAGGGTCCGACGCGACCCGAGAACGCAGGAGGCGGGGGGGGGGGGGGGCCCCCCCCCCCCCCGGGGGGGGGGGGGGGGCCCCCCCACCCGGGCCCCCCCCCCCCCCCCCCCCCCCCCCGGGGGGGGGGGGCGCCCCCCGCGCGCCCCCCCGGCCCCCG
>NZ_JBSSDL010000014.1:0-82251 GCF_054060695.1 Frigoribacterium sp. 2355
AACCCGTCGAGCGCGCGACCCCCCCCCCCCCCCCCCCCCCCCCCCCCCCCCCGGGGCGGCCCCCCCCCCCCCCCCCCCCCCCCCCCCCCCCCCGGGGGGGGGCCCCCCCCCCCCGCGGGGGGGGGGGGGGGCCACGAAACGCGGTGCGCCGCCGCACACCGGGCCCCTGGCCAGGCCGGGCACGAGCGGGTAGGCTCGACCTCGGTCGGGCGGTACTCCCGGCCCCGGGCGTGCACGACAGCGCGCAGTCGGGATCACCATCCTCCCCGAGTCACCCACGGTCACGAACGGCACCCGCCGCGAAGGCCGTGCCGCCGGCAGATCGTCACGATCGGCCGGCCCGTGGCCACCATCGGGTCGAGAGAACGGCGCCCGCCGACCACCCCAGGTTCCATGACACTCGCACCCCCGCGCCCCACCGCGCCGTCGTCCACCCCGTCCGCCCGCTTCCCGTGGGCCGGCCTGATCGCCATCGCCGTCGCCACGTTCCTCTCGATCTCGGGCGAGATGCTGCCGACCGGCCTGCTGCCCGAGATGAGCGCCGACCTCGGCGTCACCGAGTCGAGCATCGGCCTGCTCGTCAGCGTCTTCGCCTTCACGGTCGTGCTCACCAGCACCGGCCTCACCCACCTCACCCGTCGCCTGCCCCGCCACCTGATCGTTGTCGGCCTGATCGTCGTCCTGGCGATCAGCGCGGGCCTCACCGCGATCGCACCGACCTACGAGCTCGTGCTCGCCAGCCGCGTGCTCGGCGGTCTCGCCCACGGCATGTTCTGGGCCATCGGCGGCGCCTACGCCGGTCACCTCGTGCCCCGGGCCCAGGTCGGCCGCGCGCTCGCCGTCGCGATGAGCGGGGGCACCCTCGCGTTCGTGCTGGGCGTCCCGCTCGGCACCGCGCTCGGCCAGGCCCTCGGCTGGCGTGAGGCGTTCGGCATCCTCGCCGGGCTCATGGCGCTCGGTGCGGTCTTCGTCTACAAGTTGCTGCCGCCGGTCGGTCGGGGCACGGCGCACGAGTCGGTGCCGGAGCCGGTGACCGACGCGGTCCCGACGCTGGTCGACGGCACCGCGCCTCCTGCGGGGGCCGTCCGTCGCCGTCGCTCGCTGCCGAGGCCGAGCGTGCTCGGCGTCGTCCTGAGCTGCGTGATCACGGCGGTCTTCATGATCGGCCACTACTCGTTCTTCACCTACATCACGCCCTACCTCGTGCGCTCGACCGGGGTGCCCGAGCAGGGTCTGGCCGCGTGGCTCTTCGCGTTCGGCGTCGCCGGGGCCGTGGGGCTCGGCATGGTCGGGTGGTTCCTCGGGGCGCGACCGCGGGTGAGCATCCCGATCGGCGTGGCCGTGGTCGGACTGGCCGTGACCGGCATGCTCGTGTTCGAGGGCATGCTCGTGCCGTCGCTGGTGGCCTTCGTGCTGTGGGGCGTGACGTTCGGAGCGCTGCCGCCGCTGTTCCAGACCCGGATGCTGCAGGTAGCCCCCGAGCGGA
Organism: Frigoribacterium sp. 2355; assembly: GCF_054060695.1. Classification (NCBI taxonomy): domain Bacteria; kingdom Bacillati; phylum Actinomycetota; class Actinomycetes; order Micrococcales; family Microbacteriaceae; genus Frigoribacterium; species Frigoribacterium sp. 2355. Next base: position 1,487 of record NZ_JBSSDL010000014.1, read on the forward strand.
TGCGCGACCTCGCGAGCGCCTTCTACACGACCGGCTTCAACGCCGGCATCGGCGGGGGAGCACTGATCGGTGCCCTCGTGCTCGACGGGTCCGGGCTCGACTCGCTGCCCGTCCTCTACATCGTGGTCGCCGCGGTGGTGCTCGTCGCCGTGCTGGCCAGCGACCGCCTGCTCGCCCGTCGGTCGGCCCGCCCCGCCGCCTGAGCGGCGCCGCCGGGACGAACGAAGACGCAGGAGGCGCGACTCGCGTGAGTCGCGCCTCCTGCGTCCGAGGCGGTGCGGATGGTGCTGTTGGGTCAGCGACGGCGACCGGGCTGCTGGTAGCCACCGGCCTGGCCGTTGCCGCCGCCGCGCTTGTTCATGATCTTCTTGATGACGAAGCCCACGATGAGCGGGGCGAAGCGTCGGAGCAGTGATGCCATGGGGTGCCTCCTGGGGCGATGGTGCACGGGTCGTGCGGTCGAGCCGGTCGGCTCGGTGGGGTGCGGCCCGCGGTGCTGCGGGGACGATCGTGTCGGGACGACCGCCGCGGGTACCAGTGAACTCGCTGTCTACTGAACCCGCTGCGAGTCGTTCGCGCCGTCCGAGTCGTCGTCCTGTCCGGCGATGAAGATGTCGCTGACCTCGATGTTGATCTCGACGACCTCGAGCCCGACGAGCTGGGTGATGGCGTCGGCGACGGCCTGGCGGACGTCGTCCGCCACCTGCTGCACCGACAGCGGGTAGTCGACGACGATGCTGAGGTCCGCGGCGGCCTGGGTCTCGCCGACCTCGACCTTGACGCCCTGGCCGTGGTCCTGCTGGCCGACGGCGGTGCGCAGCGCGCCCACGGCACGCGACGCGCCGCCACCGATCGAGTGGACGCCGGGCACCTGACGGGCGGCGATGCCCGCGACCTTGGCGACGACGCCGTCGGCGATCCGCGTGGTGCCCGCGGCGTCGGACGACACGGTCGAGGCACCGTCCACGCGCGCGGCGCCGTCGACGCGCGAACTGCTGGTCAGGGTGGCGGGGGTGGGAGCGGCGGTGTTCGACATCTCGGGTCCTCTTTCGGCTGGGGGAGTCGTGCGGATGGTCGTGCGGTGGTCGTCGTGCGAGCGGGCGTGTCCGGGCGAACCGGGGCGACCCGTGCTGCACGTCAATGAGACGCCGCGCCCGCCCCGTTCGTCACGGTGAACATGCTGGCAACCCGCTGAGTGCCCACGTCTACTGTCGGGGCATGCAGCGCACCCGGTGGATCTTCCTCGACCAGCTCGGCCCGCACTTCGACGACGGCGACCCGATGCTGCTGGTCGAGAGCCGGTCGTCGTGGCGGGGCCGCACCCTGCACCGCGCCAAGCTGCAGCTGATCCTGTCGGCGATCCGGCACCGGGCGGCCGAGCTCGGCGACCGTGTCGACTTCCGGCAGGTCGAGCACTACTCCGAGGCCCTCGAGGGGCGGGACGACCTGCAGGTGGTCGACCCCACCTCGTACCGGGCGCGCCGTCTCGTGCGGTCGGTGGGAGCCGAGGTGCTGCCGAGCCGCGGCTTCGTCTCGAGCGAGGCCGAGTTCGCCGAGTGGGCCGCGGGTCGCCAGGGCGGACGCGGCCCTGGCCGGTCGGCAGGCGCGACGGCGGACGCCGACGACGCCCGTCGAGGAGGCGCGGGTCGACCGACCCGCGCGTCCGGCGGTCGACCGGCACCGCGCCTCCTGATGGAGGACTGGTACCGGGCGGTGCGCCAGCGCACCGGACTGCTGATGGAGGGCCCGCAGCCCGTCGGAGGCCAGTGGAACTACGACCACGACAACCGCGAGAAGCCGCCGAAGGGGGCGGCCACTCTCGGGCTGCCGCCGCAGGAGTGGCCCGAGGAGGACGAGATCGACGCCGAGGTGCGGGCCGACCTCGACCGCTGGGAGCGCGACGGGGTCGTCCGCCTCGTCGGCGACGACGCGCCCCGACGGTTCGCGGCGACCCGGGCCGAGGCGACGGCCGCGCTGGCGGACTTCGTCGAGGTGCGGCTGCCCGACTTCGGCCCGTTCGAGGACGCCACGCTGTCGGGCGACTGGACGATGGCGCACTCCCTGCTCAGCGCCCCCATGAACCTCGGGTTGCTCGACCCGCGCGAGGTCGTCGAGGCCGCCGTCGCGTCGTACCAGGCCGGAGACGCCCCCCTTCGGAGCGTCGAGGGGTTCACCCGGCAGATCGTCGGCTGGCGTGACTGGGTCTGGCACCTCTACTGGCACCTCGGCGAGGACTTCGCGACGACGAGCAACGCCCTCGGGGCGACGCAGCCCCTGCCCGAGGTGTTCGCCGGGCTCGACGTCGAGGCCGTCGAGGCCGAGTGCCTCAGCGAGACGCTCGACGGCCTGCGGCGGCACGGCTGGAACCACCACATCCAGCGGCTGATGATCCTCGGCAACTGGGCCCTGCAACGCGGGGTCGACCCGGCGGCACTCAACCAGTGGTTCGTCGACATGTACATCGACGGCACGCCCTGGGTGATGCCGGCCAACGTCGTGGGCATGTCGCAGCACGCCGACGGCGGGATCGTCGCGACGAAGCCGTACGCGTCGGGTGGTGCCTACATCGATCGCATGACCGACCACTGCGGTCCGTGCCGGTTCGACCCGAAGAAGCGGCTCGGCGAGGACGCCTGCCCGGTGACCGCCGGCTACTGGGCGTTCCTCGACCGCGTCGAGCCGGTGCTCTCGGGCAACCCGCGCATGGGCCAGCAGTTCGCCGGGCTCCGCGGGCTCGCCGACCGCGAGGCCGTCGTCGAGCAGGAGCGCACCCGCACGACCTGGTGAGCCGCGGCGACCGACGCCGCCGGAGGTCGCACCACCGTCGCGGGGGGGGACCCCCCGCCCGGGGGGGGGGGCCCCCCCGCGGCCCGGGGGGCGCCGCGGGGGGCCCCCGGGGGGGGGGGGGGGGCCCCCCGCCCCCCCCCCCCCCCCCGGGGGGGCCCGGCGCCCCCCCCGCCGGGGGGGGGCCCCCCCCCGGGGGGGGGGCCCCCCCCGGGGGGGGGGGGGTCCCCCCCCGCGGCGACGGTGCGTCCTCGGAGGTGCCCCTCGTTAGGGTGACGGGAGCACCGGGCACAGCGAGCCCGAGGCAGATCACGAGGGAGCCCCCGATGACCACGACCATGCGCAGAACGGCCGTGACGGCCACCACCACGGGCGTGCTCGCCCTCGGCCTGCTGCTCGCCGGCTGCACCTCAGGAGGCGCGGGTGACGGTGACGAGGCCGGTTCCGGCGGGTCCTCGGCCGGCTCGACGGAGGGCACCTTCGACGACCTCGCCAGCTGCGACGACGTCGGCTCGGCACTCGGCGGCGTCGTCGACGGCCTCGAGCTGCGCGACGACAGCACGTTCTCGGGTGACCAGGCGAACTGCCAGTGGGCCACCCCGACCACCGAGGCGACCGACGCCGCCGACGTGACGGCGATCGTCGTCCTCGCCCAGCGCCAGGAGTTCAGCGCCGACGACATCAGCGCCCAGACCTCGCAGATCGAGGGCACCGAGGGGGTCGAGACCGTCGACGACTCGCGCGTCCAGGCGTTCGGCGGCCAGGCCTTCTCGCAGTCGGTGACGCAGCAGGGCATCACGGCCTCGGCCAGCACGGTCCTCTCGCCTCACGGCCTGATCGCCGTCACGGCGACCGGTGCGGGGGACGACGCCCCGCTCAGCACCGACGAGACGCTCGACGCCGCCTACGGCCTCTTCGACTGAACCCCGCCGGGGCGGGCGTCTGTCCTCGTGACGCGCCCGCGCCTCCTCGTCCGACCACTCGACGTCACGCGCCGGCGATCGGGGCGGGCACGGGCGCCGAGTGGGCAGAAGATGCTCTCCGCCGACGTGTGAGTAGCATTTTCTGCCCACTCGGCGCAGCGACGCCCAGCCGAGCCGTGCCGTGCCGTGCCGTGCCGGGGCTCAGCCGACGCTGAGCTTCTCGAGCACGAAGTCGGCGATGACGCGTTGGCCGGCGTCGTTCGGGTGCACCCCGTCGGCCGAGAGCAGCGAGGCGATCCCGTCGGCGGGCAGGGCGTCGGCGAGGTCGACGTAGGCGCTGCCGGTCTCGGCCGCGAGGCGCTGCACGACGGCGTCGTACTCGGCGGCATCGCCGGCCAGCCCCTCGGTGAGGTTCGTGCCCGGCACGAACTCGCCCATCAGCATGACCGACGGCGGGTCGTCGAGGCTCTGCAGGCCGTCGATCAGGGTGCGGTAGTCGTCCTCGAACTGGTCCGGCGTGCGGCTGAACGCGTCGTTGGCGCCGAGCGTGATCGTGACCAGGTCGGGCTTGGTCGCGGCGATCGAGTCGAGGAACCCGGGCAGGTCGGCCGTGAAGGTGCGGGCCGTGGCGCCGGAGCGGGACGAGTCGAAGAGCGTGATGCCGCGGTCGCGATCGCCGTCGAAGGCGGTGAGGCCCTCGAGGTCGACCGGCGTCTGCGCATGGATCGTCACGGTGTGTGCGCCCGCGTCGAGCCCGGTCACCGACGTGATCCCGCTGGTGGCCATGGAGTCGCGGGTGTCGACCTCGATCGCCTCGCCGTCGTCGACGGCGTAGTCGAAGGTGCCGCGTCCGCTCGACCACCAGAGGTCGAGGTCGGTGCCCGTGAACGGGTACGTGGTGGTCGCGCCGGCACCGAGGGTGACCGCGCGGTAGCCGAGGTCGGCGGTGCGGGACGATGCCGACACCGACCCCTCGCTGCTCGAGGCCCAGCGGGCCCAGGTCGAGGCCGGGGGAGCGACGGCGAACGCGGCCGGCCGGTAGCCGACCCCGCCCGGCACGTCGTCGGTCGGGTAGCGCTCGCGCAGGCCGTCGAGGGTCAGGTCGATCCACCGGGAGTCCACGGTCGAGGCGCCCATGCCCTCGGAGATCGAGTCGCCGACGGCGACCCAGCGGGCGGAGTAGTCGTCGCGGGCGTCGAGGGCGGTCGCCCAGTCGGCGAGCTCCGAGGAGGCGCGGGTCGGCTGGGGAGAGGAGATCCCGTCCGTGGAGGCGCCGCCCGTGGGCTCGCTCGGGTCGGTCGGGGCCGCCGTGCAGCCCGTGAGCAGGGCGAGGGCAGCGGCGACCGCGACCAGTCGGGTGGTTCGGGTCATGACGACGACGGTAGTCGAGGGGCGCGGGGGTCGTTCACCGGCGACGGCGTCGGCGCCCTCACGACTCGGTGACGGTGCCGCCCTCGACCCTCCAGTGGCGATCGAGCCGGACCGTCTCGAGCATGCGCCGGTCGTGCGTGACGAGCAGCAGCGTGCCGTCGTACGACTCGAGGGCCTGCTCGAGCTGCTCGATGGCGGCGAGGTCGAGGTGGTTCGTGGGCTCGTCGAGCACGAGCACGTTGACGCCTCGGGCCTGCAGCAGGGCGAGGCCGGCGCGGGTGCGTTCGCCGGGCGAGAGCTCGTCGACCGGACGCGAGACGTGGTCGGCCTTGAGCCCGAACTTGGCGAGCAGCGTCCGCACCTCGGCCTGGGGCCAGTCCGGCACGAGCGCCTCGAACGCGTCGGCCAACGGCACGTCGCCGGCCAGGAGTGCCCTGGCCTGGTCGATCTCGCCGACGGCGATGCTGGCTCCGCGACTCGCGCCTCCTTCGCTGGGGGCCTGGCGGCCGAGCAGGCCGCGCAGCAGGGTCGACTTGCCGGCGCCGTTCGGGCCGGTGATGCCGATGCGGTCGCCGCCGTCCACCTGCAGCGACACCGGACCGAGCACGAACTCGCCCGTCGCGGGGTCGCCCTGGCGGAACACCGCACCGCTGAGGGTCGAGACGACCGAGCTCGACCGGGGTGCGGCTCCGATCGTGAACTCGAGCTGCCACTCTTTGCGGGGCTCGTCGACCTCGTCGAGGCGGGCGATGCGGCTCTCCATCTGGCGGACCTTCTGCGCCTGCTTCTCGCTCGACTCGGCCGAGGCCTTGCGACGGATCTTGTCGTTGTCGGGCGCCTTCTTCATCGCGTTGCGGACGCCCTGGCTCGACCACTCTCGCTGCGTGCGGGCGCGGCCGACGAGGTCGGCCTTCTTCTCGGCGAACTCGTCGTAGGCCTCCCGGGCGTGACGGCGGGCCGTCTCGCGCTCGTCGAGGTAGGCGTCGTAGCCGCCGCCGAAGACGCGGTTCGACGACTGCGCGAGGTCGAGCTCGAGCACCTTCGTCACGCATCGGGCGAGGAACTCGCGGTCGTGGCTGACGAGGACGATGCCGCCCCGCTGCCCCTGCACGAAGCGCTCGAGTCGTTCGAGGCCGTCGAGGTCGAGGTCGTTCGTGGGCTCGTCGAGCAGCGCGACGTCGAAGCGGCTGAGCAGCAGGGCGGCGAGGCCGACGCGGGCGGCCTGGCCTCCGCTGAGGCCGGTCATCGGGCTGTCGGGGCCGACGGCTCCGTCGCCGTCACGGTCGAGGCCGAGGTCGGCGAGCACCTGCGGCAGGCGGTCGTCGAGGTCGGCGGCGCCGCTGGCGAGCCACCGGTCGAGGGCGGTCGAGTAGACGTCGGCGGGTTCGAGGCCGTCGGCTCGGGGAGCCGGGTCGGGGTCGCCGAGGGCGGCGGCGGCGGCGTCCATCTCGGCGGTGGCCTGCGTGCTACCCGTGCGGCGGCCGATGTAGTCGGCGACGGTCTCTCCGGGCACGCGCTCGTGCTCCTGCGGCAGCCAGCCGACGAAGGCGTCGCCGGGGTTGAGGGTGACCGTGCCGGCCTGCGGCTCGTCGACCCCCGCCAGGAGGCGCAGCAACGTCGACTTGCCGGCCCCGTTCACGCCCACCACCCCCACGACGTCACCCGGGGCGACGGTCAGGTCGAGGTCGTCGAAGAGGGTGCGGTGCCCGTGGCCGCCGGCCAGGCCCTTGGCCACGAGTGAAGCGCTCATCCGGCCATTCTCGCGTACCGGGCGCCGGCCCGCGAGGCGGCCCTGGCGCCCTCCAGGCGGGGCTGGCATGCTCGGGGGCATGGCCTCCCTCACTCGTCCCCGCCGCGGCAAGATCATCGCCGGAGTCTGCGCCGCCCTCGCGAACCGCTTCGGCATCAGCGCCTTCCTGGTGCGCCTGATCTTCGTGCTGTCGATCATCCTCCCCGGGCCCCAGGTGCTCGTGTACCTCGTGCTCTGGGTCGTGTTCCCGAAGGAGAACCGCTAGTCCTCGCCACACGGGTCTGCCGATCGCCGGGTCGCGGCCCTCGCCCTGCGGGGCGCCGGGCGCGTGGCGCCGGACTGGGGCGCCGGGCGCGTGGCGCCGGGTCGGTGCGCCGGGTCAGGGCGCTGGGTCAGCCCTTGGGCAGGGACCGCAGCAGCGCCTCCTGCAGGTAGCCCAGCCAGTCGAAGACGTGGCCCATCGCCTGCAGCTGTCGGTCACCGCCCTCGGGGAGGCCGTCGCCGGTGGCCCCCAGGCGCTCGCCGAGGGTCAGGCGCAGGTCGTTGAGGGTGCGCAGCCACGACTGCTGGGCGGCACGGTCGAGCGTCGACCCCGGATCGCCGAGCGTCGCCAGCACCGCCCGGCCGTTCTCGACCTTGCGCCGGGTCAGGTCGTCGGCCGTGAACCGCCGGAACTCGGCGGCCGCCTCGGCGTCGTCCCGGTACGCCGCCGGCAGGAGGCGCGCCAGGGCCGGATCGCCCTCGTCACCGTTCTCGAGCAACGACAGCAGTTGACCGACCAGGTCGGTGAGCAGGCCCCGCTCGTCGGCGTCGAGCCGCACGCGGATCTCGTCGCCGCCCCGGGGGCGGACGAACGGCACCAGCGTCACGCCTCGTCCTCCTTCGAGAGGGTCGCCCACAGGCCGTAGTCGTGCATCGCCTCGACGTGCCGCTCCATCTCTTCGCGGTTGCCCGTGGCGACGACCGCACGACCCTCGGTGTGTACCCGCATCATCAGGCGCTTAGCCTCGGCCCGGCCGAAGCCGAAGTAGGTCTCGAAGACGTGCGTGACGTAGGTCATCAGGTTGACCGGGTCGTCCCAGACGAGCGTCACCCAGGGGGTGTCGGGCGAGGTCAGGAGGCGCTGGTCGGCCTCCGTTCCCGTGCGGGTGTCGTCGAGGGTGGGGCTCACCCGTCCAGGGTGTCACACGGTCGCCGAGCGGGTTCCCCGTCAGGGGTCGTCTTGTTATGCTGTGCGGGTCGCGACTGGCGTTCAGATGGTCACCATCGGGGAGCGACTGACACACGTGCGTGGCCGTACGCCTGGGCCACGACATCCGACCTCCGTCCGTCCCGTGTGCCAAGGAGTCCTCCGTGACCATCTCCGACCAGACCGCCGCCTCGTCCGCCGAGTCGACCGATCGCCAGCCGTCGACCTTCAACCAGCCGCTCTCGGTCGTCGACCCCGAGATCGCCGCCGTCCTCGAGCAAGAGCTCGGGCGCCAGCGCGACTACCTCGAGATGATCGCCTCCGAGAACTTCGTGCCGCGTGCCGTGCTCGAGTCGCAGGGCTCGGTGCTGACGAACAAGTACGCCGAGGGCTACCCGGGTCGTCGCTACTACGGCGGTTGCGAGTTCGTCGACGTCGCCGAGAACCTCGCCATCGAGCGCGCCAAGTCGCTGTTCGGCGCCGAGTTCGCCAACGTCCAGCCGCATTCGGGTGCCCAGGCGAACGCCGCCGTGCTCGCCGCGATCGCCGACATCGGCGACACGATCCTCGGTCTCGAGCTGTCGCACGGCGGCCACCTGACCCACGGCATGAAGCTCAACTTCTCGGGCAAGATGTACAAGGCCGTGGCCTACGAGGTCGACCCCGAGACCTACCTGATCGACATGGACGTCGTCCGTCGCCAGGCGATCGAGCACCAGCCCAAGGTCATCATCGCCGGCTGGTCGGCCTACCCCCGTCAGCTCGACTTCGCGGCCTTCCGTGCCATCGCCGACGAGGTGGGTGCCTACCTCTGGGTCGACATGGCGCACTTCGCCGGCCTCGTCGCCGCGGGCCTGCACCCGTCGCCCCTGCCGCACGCGCACGTGGTCTCGTCGACGGTGCACAAGACCCTCGCGGGTCCCCGCTCGGGCGTGATCCTCTCGAACCACGAGCCGCTGTTCAAGAAGCTCAACTCGGCCGTGTTCCCGGGCCAGCAGGGCGGGCCCCTGATGCACGTCATCGCCGCCAAGGCGACGGCGTTCAAGCTCGCCGCCGAGCCCGAGTTCAAGGACCGTCAAGAGCGCACCATCCGCGGTGCCCAGGCCCTCGCGGCCCGCCTCACGGCCGACGACGCCAAGGCCGCCGGGGTCGACGTGCTGACCGGTGGCACCGACGTTCACCTGGTGCTCGTCGACCTCCGCGCCAGCGAGGTCGACGGCAAGCAGGCCGAGAACCTGCTGCACGACGTCGGCATCACGGTGAACCGCAACTCGGTGCCGTGGGACCCCCGCCCGCCGATGGTCACCTCGGGCGTGCGCATCGGCACGTCGGCCCTCGCCACCCGCGGCTTCTCGGATGACGAGTTCGCCGAGGTCGCCGACATCATCGCGCTCACCCTGATGCCCTCGCCCGACGTCGAGGCCCTCGCGGCCCGCGTCAAGGCGCTGACCGACGCGTTCCCGCTCTACGCGTGAGCGCTGACGTCGCGGCCGGGACTCCGGCGGGCGTCGGGGTCGAGGCCTCGTCACGGGGTGCGGTGGGCGTCGAGCGTGCCCGTTTCGTCCCCGGCGACGACTCGTCCGCCGTGAAGATCGACGGCAATGCTCTGGCCGCCGCCGTCAAGGACGACCTGCGCCTCCGGGTGGACGCCCTCAAGGCCCGGGGCATCGCGCCGGGACTCGGGACGATCCTGGTCGGGGCGAACCCCGGTTCGCTGTCCTACGTCGCGGGCAAGCACCGTGACTGCGCCGAGGTCGGCATCGAGTCGATCCGCATCGACCTGCCCGACACGGCGACCGAGGACGAGATCCGTCGGGCGATCGAGACGATGAACGCCGACCCCGCGGTCACGGCGTTCATCATCCAGTTGCCGTTGCCCGCCGGCATCGACCCGACGGCGATGCTCGAGCTCATGGACCCGGCCAAGGACGCCGACGGCCTGCACCCGGTCAACCTCGGCGAGCTCGTGCTGGCCGTGCCCGGCGGCAAGGGGTCGATCGACACGCCCCTGCCCTGCACGCCGCGCGGCATCGTCGAGATGCTGCACGCCTACGACATCCCGATCGCGGGGACGCACGTCACGATCATCGGCCAGGGGCTGACGGTCGGGCGGCCGCTCGGGCTGCTGTTGACCCGCCTCGAGGCGACGGCGACGCTGACGCACTCCCGGACGGTCGACGTCGCCGCCGAGGTGCGCCGGGCCGACATCGTCGTGGCCGCCGCGGGCGTCGCGGGGCTGGTCAAGCCGGACTGGGTGAAGCCCGGGGCCGCCGTGATCGACGTGGGCATCACCCGCGTGCTGAACGAGGAGACGGGCAAGTACAAGCTGCGCGGAGACGTCGACCCGGCCGTCGCCGCGGTCGCGGGCTTCCAGTCGCCCGTGCCGGGTGGGGTCGGGCCGATGACCCGGGCCATGCTGCTGAAGAACGTGGTCGAGGCCGCCGAGCGTCCCTGACGCCAGGGCCCGCGGTGTGTGCTGCCGCTGCCCGCACCACGCCCTCATCCCGCCACGAACGACATACGCCGCCACGCAATGACGTGGCGGCGTATCGACTTCGTGGCGGGGAGCACTGCCGCCGCTCCCACCACGCCAGAAGATGGGCACAGCGCCATGTTTTCCCCTGGCGCTGTGCCCATCCCCTGGCGCTGTGTCCAACTCGTGGCGCTGTGCCCGTGGCAGGGCAGCCCGGCGTCAGGCGTCGCGGCGGGCGCCCTCGGCGGCGTGCACCGTGAAGACGGTCGGAGCCGTGTAGCCGGCCTCGGCGAAGGCGGCGACGATCGCGGCTTCGACGTCGGCGCGGGCCTCGGTGGGGACGAGCGCGATGGCCGACCCGCCGAAACCGCCACCCGTCATGCGGGCACCCACGGCGCCGGTCGCCTGGGCGGTGGCGACGGCGAGGTCCAACTCGGGGACCGAGATCTCGAAGTCGTCGCGCATCGACACGTGCGAGGCGTCGAGCAGGTGGCCGATCGCCTGCGGGCCGTCGGTGCGCAGCGTGCGGACGGTGTCGAGCACGCGCTGGTTCTCGGTGACGACGTGACGGACGCGACGGAAGGTCTCGTCGTCGAGCAGCTCTTCGGCCCGACCGAGGTCGTCGGCGTCGAGGTCGCGCAGGGAGTCGACGCCGAGGGCGGCGGCACCCTTCTCGCACGACGCGCGGCGCTCGACGTAGCCGCCGGTGGCGTGGGCGTGCTCGACGTGCGTGTCGACGACGAGCACCTCGAGGCCGGCGGCGGCGAAGCCGAGGTCGACGACGTCGGCGTCGAGGCTGCGGCAGTCGAGGAACACGCCCGAGTCGGCCTCGCCCAGCAGCGACGCGGACTGGTCCATGATGCCCGTCGGTGCGCCGACGACCTCGTTCTCGGCGAGTTGCCCGACCGCGGCCAGGGCCGAGCGGTTGACGTCCAGCGACCAGAGCTCGGCGAAGGCCACGGCCACCGAGCACTCGAGCGCCGCGGACGACGAGAGCCCCGCGCCGACCGGCACCTCGGATTCGACGAACAGGTCGAGGCCGGGGACGCCCGACAGGTCGATGGTCGACAGGTCGCCCCCGGCGGCCGCGAACGAGGGTGAGTCGGCGCGGTCGTGTGCGACCGACAACGCCCAGGCGATGCCGAGGGCGTACGCCGACCACCCCGACATCGATGCCGGGTCGAGGTCGTCGAGCGACACCTCGTGCACGCCGCCCTCGAACGACGACGCCACGCGCAGCAGGCGGTCGTCGCGCCGACCGACGGTGACGGTGGTGCGTCGGTCGATGGCGAAGGGCAGCACGAAGCCGTCGTTGTAGTCGGTGTGCTCGCCGATGAGGTTCACGCGGCCCGGGGCGGACCAGCGTCCGGCGACCTCGGTGTCGAAGACCTCGCGGAAGCCCTGGGGAGTGGTGGTGTCGGTCATGATCGCTCGATCGCCTCTCGGATTCGGTCGGCCTGCACCTCGGGGACGAGGTCGCCCACCCAGGCTCCCATCGCCGCCTCGGAGCCTGCCAGGAACTTCAACTTGCTCTCGGCCCGGCGAGGCGAGGTGATCTGCAGCATCAGGCGCACGGTGTCGCGTCCGACGCCGACGGGGGCCTGGTGCCAGGCGGCGATGTAGGGCGTCGGGTCGTCGTACAGGCCGTCGACACCCCGCAGGAGGCGCCGGTACATGACCGCGAGTTCGTCGCGTTCGTCGTCGGTCAGCGCCGCGAAGTCGGGGGCGTGACGGTGCGGCAGCAGGTGGATCTCGATGGGCCATCGCGCGGCGAACGGGACGAACGCCGTGAAGTGCTCGCCCGCGAGGACGACGCGGGGGCCGGAGCGTTCGCGGTCGAGCAGGTCGGCGAAGAGGGTCGGCCCGTAGGTCTCGATGCTGTCGAGCAGCCGCGTGGTGCGCGGCGTGACGTAGGGGTAGGCGTAGATCTGACCGTGCGGGTGGTGCAGGGTGACGCCGATGGCCTGGCCGCGGTTCTCGAAGGGGAACACCTGCTGGATGCCGGGCAGCGCCGACAGGGCGGCCGTGCGGTCGGCCCAGGCCTCGACCACGGTGCGGGCGCGTGACTCGCTCAGGTCGGCGAACGACCCGTGGGTCTCGGGGCTGAAGCAGACGACCTCGCACCGGCCGACGCTGCGCAGGGTGCGTTCGAGGCCGATGCGGGTCAGGTCGTCGAGGCCCTCGGGAGCGTCGTCGCTCTCGAGCAGCGGCCCGAACGACGGCGAGCGGTTCTCGAACACGGCGACGTCGTAGACGTCGGGGATCTCGGACGGGTTGGTCTCGCTGGCCGGCGCCAACGGGTCGAGCTCGGCCGGGGGCAGGAACACACGGTTCTGCCGCGACGCGGCGATCGAGACCCACTCGCCGGTGAGGACGTCCTGTCGCATGGTCGCCGTGTCGGGTCGCGGATCGAGCGTGCGCGCGTCGACGCGGCGCTCGGCCGTGAGCGTGGTGTCGGCGTCGTCGAAGTAGATGAGTTCGCGACCGTCGGACAGGACCGTCGCGCGTTTCGTGATGGACGACATCGCGCCTCCTTCAGTTCGGGGCACTCGCGACCACGATTTGCAGTTGCGAAAGTACGTGAAAGCATACGAAACTAGCCGGGTGAACGGCAACTCGACCCCGCCCCCGGTGCCGCAGCCCGCGCCGCTGCCGGGTGAGCGGCGCCGCGACCGCATCGCCGACCTCGTCGGGCGTCGCGGCTTCGTCCGCACGGCCGAGCTGGCGCGCGAGTTCCGGCTGTCCGAGGTGACGATCCGCACCGACCTCGAGAGCCTGGCGGCCGACGGCCTCCTCTCGCGCGTGCACGGCGGGGCGCTGTCCGTCGACCGCCCGGCCGAGCGACCGTTCGAAGAAGAGAGCTCGGTCTCGACCGAGGCCAAGCGGGCCATCGGGGTCGAGGCCGCGTCGCTCGTACGGTCGGGTGACTGCGTCGTGCTCGACGTCGGCACGACCACCACCCAGATCGCTCTGGCCCTGCTCGAACGGCACGACCTCGAGGGCGTCGTGGTCGTGACGAACGGCCTCACCATCGCGCTGGCGCTCGAACAGGCCGTGCCCCGGTTCACGGTCATCGTGTCCGGCGGCACCCTGCGGCCGTTGCAGCACTCCCTGGTCAACCCGCTGGCGACGAGCGTGTTCGCGAGCGTCACGGCCGACCTGGCGTTCATCGGCTGCACCGGCGTCCACGCCCTCCACGGGGTGACGAACGTCAACCTGCCCGAGACCGACCTCAAGCGCCTCATGACCCAGACCGCCCGCCGGTCGTACATCGTCGCCGACGGCAGCAAGCTCGGCGAGGCCCACCTCGGCGTCATCGGTCCGCTCGACACCTTCGAGGCCCTCATCACGGCGGGGGCCGACGAGGCGCCCGTCGCCGAGCTGCGTCGAGCCGGCCTCGCCGTCGTCACCGCAGGAGGCGCGGGCGAGGTCGACGCGCCTCCTCGCGACCCTGCCCCCTCGCGTCCCTGAGCCCGGGCCCCCGTCGCGGGGCCTCGAGCGATCCCGGACGCCACCGACACCCGAGAGCGAGACTGGAACGATGACGACGAGCAGCCCGACCGGAGAACAGTACGACCTCGCCCTCGAGCACGACGGGCACCGCGTCACGGGTGTGGTCACGCAGGTGGCGGCGGGCATCCGCGCGCTGGCCGTCAACGGCATCGCCCTGACCGAGACGTTCGGTGCCGACGAGGTGCCGCCGTCCGCCTGCGGCATCACCCTCGTGCCCTGGCCGAACCGGGTCGCGCGCGGCCGATGGACGCTCGACGGCCGCGAGCAGCAGCTCGACCTGACCGAGCCGTCCAAGGGCAACGCCAGCCACGGGCTGCTGCGGTACACGGCCTACCAGGTGGTCGACCGCGAGCCCCACGCCGTGACGCTCGGAGCGACGGTGTTCCCCCAGCACGGCTATCCGTTCGAGCTCGACACGAGCGTGCGGCACGAGCTCGTCCCGGACGGCATGGTGGTGACGCACACGATCACGAACGTCGGCCCGGACCGGGCCCCGTTCGCCGTCGGGTCGCACCCGTTCTTCCGTGTGGGCGACCACGATCCGGCGACGCTGACCGTCACGCTGGCGGCCTCGACGCGCTACGAGACCGACGAGGCGAGCATCCCGGTCGGGACGGTGCCGGTGGCCGGCACCGAGTTCGACCTCTCGCAGGGCCCTCGCCTGGGCGACCTCGACCTCGACACGGGTTACCGCGACGTCGAGCCCGACGCCGACGGCATCCGCACGACGACCTTCACGGCCCCCGACGGCTCGGCGACCGAGCTCTGGCAAGACCCGTCGTTCGAGTACGTGCAGGTGTTCACGCCCCGCAACTTCCCCCGGGACGGGGTCGAGGGGCTGGCCGTCGCCGCCGAACCGATGACGGCACCGGCCAACGCGCTGGCCTCGGGCGAGGGCCTGCGCTGGCTCGAGCCGGGCGAGACGTGGACGGGCACGTGGGGCGTGCGGTACCGGGCGTCCGGCTCATGACGATGACGTGGCGGTTCGTCGCAACTCGCTCGAGCGTCGATGTCCAGAAAACGCGAACCTGAGACCGGCGCGATGCCGGGCGCGTAACGTCGACTGCTGTCTCCCCAGGGTCCCGTAACCCTGGCGTACCCCGTAACGACTGCGTCGGCTTGCCCGACACGTGTCGCGAGGAGGCCGAGCGCCCCTCCCGGCCCGAACCGGAGGGGCGCTTTCTCTCGCCCTCAACAGACTCGTCGAGACGCGGAGGCGGACAGGGCGTATGTTCTGCCCATGCCAGGTGGGTGGGACCCACCTGAAATCGGGGGACAGGATTCGGGTTCGGTCTCTCGTGGTGGGGCCGCCGCATTCGGGTGCGACGTCGGCCCCACCTTCCTGGTCGGAAGACGGCCGTCCGTGACGGGCGACGACGACGTCGGAGCGATGTGGTGACGGCGACGCGTACAGGTGGGCCCCGTGGGGCTCGAACCCACGACCCGCGGATTAAAAGTCCGATGCTCTACCAACTGAGCTAGAGGCCCGTGCGCGTCCACTTTACGGGATGCCGCGCCTCCTGGCCGCCAGGCCGACCCGCGCCTCCCCGGTGTCGACGGGTGTCGACGGGTGCGCCCGGTGCAGGCGGTGATGCCGTGGGCGAACGCCCGGCTCGGTGTCGGTGGTCGCGCCTATCGTGGGTCCGGTGCCGAGACCATTCCACCGCCCGACCCAGTTCTCGGGGTCCGAGTTCGAAGCCTTCCAGGGCGGAGACGACCCCGCGACGATGAACCGCGTCGCCCACGAGTCGGCCTCGGCCCTCGTCGCGCGCGTCAAGCACGACCCGAGCCCCGAGATCCTCGACCGGCTCGTCACCTTCACCGACCAGCACGGCATCGACGCGGTCGCCGAGCTCTGGGCCCGGGCCAGTCCCCACAGCCTTCCCGGCGCCCTCTGGCGCATCTACCTCGTGCGGGCCGTCATCCGGCAGAACCCGGTCGAGGTCACCCAGCTCTTCGAGCGCGGGGTCGAGGCCGCCACCACGATCGACCCGGTCGTCGCGGGTGCGCCCGCTCCGGCCAGCCCGGAAGAGATCCTCGAACTCGCCGACCTGATCCTCCGCGGGGTCTTCGTCGGCGACTTCGCCATCGCCCTCGAGCGGGGTGCCGCGTTCTGCCGCCTCGCCGCCGCCGGCGCCACCTCGGTCGCGGACGACCAGGACGCCGTAGGGTCCGACCGCGCGGGCGAGCTCACCCGTCGCGCCCTGCGCTTCAGCGAGCTCGGGGTCGACCTCGTCGCCTGCGCCCACCTGTGGCGCGACGACAGCCTCGACTGAGCGCCGGGGCCAGCGCCGCGCGGGCGGGCCTGCGCCGCGCTGAGGAGGGCGGCACGGCCGAGCGCCGACCGCCGACCGGCGACCGCCCCCCGCTCGACACGCGCGGACCCGCCTCGCGTTCGCACGACGCGAACTCGGCGGACCGCTCGGCCCGAGGCGGGTAAAGTCTTCCCTGTCGGGCCGCAGTAACCCCGGGCTCCAAATTTAGCCGCTTCGAGCGGCCTCGCGCCGAGAGGCGTTTCTGCGGTCCGGCGCCTCTTCCTCCCGAGGTGGGTCCTCGGTCGAGAGCCGACGTGACGACCGACCGTCGGCCTCCTTTCCGCCGGCACCGCGGCTCGTCGGCTCGTCGGTGTGGGAACGTTACGAGCAGGCGACGGCGTCGGGCGATCGCTGGGTGACGGTGAGCGACGCGTCGGGGCGAACCCGTCGGCCCCTGGACGGCTGTCGGTCCGCCCCTGTCAGGTTCGACACCCGGGGTCCGGCCGGACACCACGAGCGTGCCGGGATGTTCACCCAATCCGGCGGGCCCCCCGTGCCGAATCATTGACGTGAGGGATCCACGATCCCCCGCCGACTCCCGTCCTCCCTTAGTTTCGGGCGTCGGCGGGCTGGTCTCCCTGCGATGCACCGGGCCTGAACGCCATCCCAGACGGACGCATCGCAGGGAGTCCCGTCCGCACCACGAACACCGCACCACGAACACCGCACCACATCACGATCCGCCCCGGATCGTGACCCACGACCCGACGAACAGTGCGACCGGAGGTGAACCCTGACATGCTCGAACTCGTGACCCGAGAGACAGAGACACCCGAGAGCGGGCCTGCTCCGTCGACCCCCGACATGTTGTTGCCGCGGGTCGCGCAGGGTGATCAGGCCGCTTTCGCCGAGCTGTACGACCAGACGGCGCCCCGCGTGCTGGGTCTGATCAAGCGCCTCCTGAAAGACCACGCCCAGTCCGAAGAGGTGGCCCAAGAGGTCTTCCTCGAGATCTGGCAGAACGCCACGCGCTTCGACTCCACCCGGGGCAGCGCCGCCAGCTGGATGCTCACGATGGCGCACCGACGAGCCGTCGACCGCATCCGCGCCTCCCAGGCCGGCCGCGATCGCGACCTCAAGATCGGCGTGCGCGACCTCGAGACCGACTTCGACTCGGTCACCGAGTCCGTCGAGATCCGCATCGAGCACGAGCGGGTCGAGCGGGCCCTCGGACGCCTCACCGAACTGCAACGGCAGGCGGTGAAGCTCGCCTACTACGGCGGCCTCAGCCACAGCGAGGTCGCGAAACTGTTGGACGTGCCGATCGGCACGGTCAAGACCAGACTGCGCGACGGCATGATCCGTCTGCGCGACGAGATGGGGGTGGCTTCGTGACCGACCACGACGAGCCCACGCACGGCCGCCACGCGGACGACGCGGGCACCACGAGAACCGACACCGACAACCTGTCCGGCGCCTACGTGCTCAACGCACTGAGCGACGACGAACGACACGCGTTCGAGGCACTCCTCGACGACACATCAGACCAGCACGACGACACCAGGACGGAGGTGGCCGAATTGAGAGAGACCGCATTGTTGCTCGCTCACGCGGCCCGGCCCGTCACCCCGTCGGCCGGGCTCCGCGCAAGCGTGCTCGACCTCATCGCGTCGACGCCGCAGCTCGCGCCGCTCACGGCGACGGCGGCCCCGACGAGCCCCACGGCAGACCACGACCTCGCGACGACCGCAGGAGGCGCGGGTGACGACGACCACGCACGTCGCGTCGAGCGCACCCCCGCCCCCGAGATGGAGCCGAGCGAATCCGAGGGTGCTCGCGTCCTCACGCCGACCGGCGCCGCGCACCGTCGTTGGTTCACGCGCCCCGTCGCCGTCCTCGGGGCGGCCGCCGCGGCCGCCGCGCTCTTCTTCGGCGGTGGAGCCCTCGTCGAGGGCCTCGGTCAGTCCGGCCAGCAGCAAGAACAGCAGGCCTCGGGCATCGACGAGATCTACGCCGCGAGCGACTTCCAGCGCTCGGTGGCCGACGTCAGCACCGGCGGCAAGGCGACCCTCATCTGGTCGGACGAGCTCGGTCGCTCGGCCGTCGTCGTGGACGGGATGACCTCGCTGCCCGGCGACCAGACCTACGAGCTCTGGTACATCAACGATGACGGCGCCGTCCCCGCGGGCACCTTCGACGCCTCGTCGAGCGCCCCGGCCACTCACCTGCTCAAGGGTGAGATGAACGCGGGCGACACCATCGGCATCACGGTCGAGCCGGCGGGAGGCTCGTCCTCGCCGACCAGCGACCCGGTCGTCGCCATCCCCAGCGCCTGACCCGTCGCCACGCCAGAAGAGGCGGTCCACCACGTGGTGGACCGCCTCTTCTCGTGTGCCCCTCACGGACACGCCGCGGGTGGGTGCGCCTCACCCCGAGGAGGCGCGGCGCCGATCAGCCGAAGCGTCCCGACACGTAGTCTTCCGTGGCCTGCACGCTCGGGTTCGAGAACATCTTCGCGGTGTCGTCGTACTCGATGAGCTTGCCGGGCTTGCCGGTGCCCGCGATGTTGAAGAACGCGGTCTTGTCGCTGACGCGGCTGGCCTGCTGCATGTTGTGGGTCACGATGACGATCGTGTACTGCTGCTTGAGCTCCTCGATGAGGTCCTCGATGGCGAGCGTCGAGATCGGGTCGAGGGCCGAGCAGGGCTCGTCCATCAGCACGACGTCGGGGGAGACCGCGATGGCCCGCGCGATGCAGAGGCGCTGCTGCTGACCACCCGAGAGGCCCGAGCCGGGCTTGTCGAGGCGGTCCTTGACCTCGTTCCAAAGGTTCGCGCCCTGCAGCGACGACTCGACGAGGCCGTCCTGGTCGCTCTTCGACATGCGACGGTTGTTGAGCTTGACGCCCGCGAGCACGTTGTCGCGGATGCTCATCGTCGGGAACGGGTTGGGGCGCTGGAACACCATGCCGACCTGTCGACGGACCAGGACGGGGTCGACGCCGGGGCTGTAGAGGTCGTTGCCGTCGATCAGCACCTCGCCCTCGACGTAGGCACCGGGGATGACCTCGTGCATGCGGTTCAGCGTGCGCAGGAAGGTCGACTTGCCACAGCCGGACGGGCCGATGAACGCGGTGACCGTGCGGGGCTCGATGGTGATGTTGACGTCTTCGACAGCCTTGAACTTGCTGTAGTAGACGTTGAGGTCGTTGACCTCGATGCGCTTGGACACGGTGATTCCTTCGGGGTGGGAGCCGGGCGGGAGCCGGGACGGGGTGTGGGTCGGGGCGGCCGGGTCAGCGGCCGAGCTTGGGGGCGAAGACGCGGGCGATCACGCGGGCCAGCAGGTTCAACGCCATCACCAGGAGGATGAGGGTGAGGGCCGAGGTCCAGGCTCTGTCGATGAACGCGGCGGCGTCGGTGCCCTGGCTGACGTACGAGCTGTAGGCGAAGACCGGAAGCGACTGCATGGCTCCGCCGAACAGGTTGTAGTTCATGTTCGCCGTGAACCCGGCGGTGATCAGCAGCGGAGCCGTTTCGCCGACAACGCGGGCGATGGCGAGCATGACGCCCGTCGTGATGCCGGCCACCGACGTGGGGATGACCACCTTCAGGATGGTCAGCCACTTCGGCACGCCGAGGGCGTACGACGCCTCGCGCAGCTCGTTCGGCACCAGCTTGAGCATCTCTTCGGTGCTGCGCACGACGACCGGGATCATCAGCACGGCCAGGGCGACCGAACCGGCCGCGCCCATGCGGACGCCCGCACCGAAGAAGATGACGAACAAGGCGTAGGCGAACAGGCCGGCGACGATCGACGGGATGCCCGTCATGACGTCGACGAAGAACGTGATGGAGCGGGCCAGGCGGCCCTGGCCGTACTCGACGAGGTAGATGGCCGTGAGCAGCCCGATCGGCACGGAGATCACCGCGGCGAGGGCGGTGATCAGCAGGGTGCCCGTGACGGCGTGCAGCCCGCCGCCGCCGGCGCCGACGATGTTGCGCATCGACATCGAGAAGAAGTCGGCGTCGAACCGGTTCGTCCCGGACGTCACGACGGTGATGAGCAACGACACCAGCGGTACGAGCGCGATGATGAAGGCGGCGCTCACGAGGGTGGTGACGACGCGGTCCTTCGCCCGGCGGATGCCCTCGACCTGCATCGCGACGACGAACACGAGCGCGGCGTAGAGCACGGTCCCGAGGACGATCGCGCCGACCCAGTTGAAGGTCTCGGTGACGCCGGCTGCGTTCAGGAGGGCGAAGACGACGCCCATGACGACCCAGCTGCCGAGCAGGATGACGAGGGGCGCGGCCTTGGGCAGGCGCCCCGTCGTGAGGGCGTTGACCGTGCGGGTGGACCGGCGCACGCCGGCGGTGGTGGTGGCCATCAGTTCGCTCCCGAGAAGGCCTTGCGGCGGTTGATGACGTAGCGGGCGATCGAGTTGACGATCAGGGTGATGACAAAGAGCACGAGGCCCGTCGCGATGAGGGTGTTGATCCCGATGTCGTGTGCCTCGGGGAACCTCAGGGCGATGTTGGCCGCGATCGTCGACGAGTTCGTCGACGTGAGGATCGCGGGGTTGATCACGAGGGCGGGTGACAGCACCAGGGCGACGGCCATGGTCTCGCCGAGCGCGCGTCCGAGCCCCAGCATGGCCGACGAGATGATGCCGGGCCGGCCGAAGGGCAGCACGGCGATCTGGATCATCTCCCACCGGGTGGCGCCGAGGGCCAGGGCGGCCTCCTCGTGCAGCACGGGCGTCTGCAGGAAGACCTCGCGGCTGAGGGCGGTGATGATCGGGAGGATCATCACGGCGAGCACGATCGAGGCGGTCAGCAGCGTGCGCCCGGTGCCCGAGACGGGGCCGGCGAAGAGCGGGAACCAGCCGAAGGTGTTCACGAGCCAGTCGTAGAACGGCTGGATCGCCGGGGCGAGCACGATGCTGCCCCACAGGCCGAAGACGACCGAAGGCACCGCGGCCAGGAGGTCGATGACGTAGCCGAGGCCCTGGGCGAGCTTGCGGGGAGCGTAGTGCGAGATGAAGAGCGCGATGCCGATGGCGACCGGCAGGGCCATCAGAAGGGCCAGCGCGGCGGCGTAGACGGTACCGAAGGCCAAGGGGCCGACGTACTGCCAGAAGGTGCCGGGGTAGCCCGAGAGCGAGACCTCGCCCGGGGCGGCGGTGAGTGCCGGGATGCTCTGCACGACGAGGAAGAGGGCGACGGCGGCCAGGATCGCGAGGATGAGACCACCCGCGACGACGGTGCTGCCCGAGAAGATCCGGTCGGCGGGACGTCGCTTGGGCTTCGGGACGACGGCGGGGGCCGAGGTCGTGGCGGGGGCGGTCATCGGACGGGGTCCTCCGGAGGCTCGGGTGGGGATCGGGGGCGAACGGGTACGAACGGGTGCGGGTGTGCAGGTGGTGCTGGTGCAGGTGCTGGTGGTGCCTGTCAGGCCGACGGCCCGGGAACGCACGCGGTGCGTTCCCGGGCCCCCGAGGTGGTGCGGTGTTACTTGATCAGTGCGATGGCGTCGGCGACCTGACCCGAGAGGGTGCTCGAGATCGGGGCCGAACCGGCGGCGTCGGCCGCGGCCTTCTGGCCTTCTTCGCTGGTGACGTACGAGAGGTACGCCTTCACGAGCTCGCCCTTGGCGGCGTCCTCGTACGACTCGCAGGCGACGAGGTAGCTGACCAGGACGATCGGGTACACGCCGGATGCGGTCGAGGTCCGGTCGAGCGCGATGGCGATGTCGCCCTCGGTGCGGCCTTCTTCTTCGGGCGACTCGTCGACGATGGCGGCAGCGGCCTCGGCCGAGTAGCCGACGAAGTCGTCGCCGACCTTGACCTTGACGGTTCCGAGGTCACCGGCGCGCGAGGCGTCGGCGTAGCCGATGGTGCCGGTGCCGTTGGTGACGGCGTCGATCACGCCGGTGGTGCCCGAGGCGCCCTCGCCGCCGAACGCGGTCGGCCAGGTGCCGTCGGCCTCTTCGGTCCAGGTGTCGCCGGCCGTGGCGTGCAGGTAGTCGGTGAAGTTCTCGGTGGTGCCCGAGTCGTCCGAACGGTGGACGGCGGTGATGCCCGTGCTGGGCAGGTCGGCGTCGGGGTTGTCGGCCTTGATCTCGGAGGCGTCCCAGGTGGTGATCTTGCCGCTGAAGATGCCGGCGAGGGTGGCGGGCGTCAGGTTGAGCTCGTCGACGCCGTCGAGGTTGAAGACGACCGCGATGGGCGAGACGTAGGCGGGCAGCTCGACGATGCCGGTGTCGGGCGTGCAGCCGGCGAAGGTGCTCGACGAGATCTCGTCGGTCTTGAACGCGCGGTCGGAACCGGCGAAGTCCGCGGCACCCGAGATGAAGCTCTCGCGGCCGCTGCCCGAGCCGGAGGGCTCGTAGCCGATGTTGGCGTCGGGGTTGGCGGTCTGGAAGGCCGCGACCCAGGCCTCCTGGGCGGCCTGCTGCGACGAGGCGCCGACGCCCTTGATGGAGCCGGAGACGTCGCTGGACGATGCGCCGCCCGAAGGCGTGGCGCCGCCTTCGTTGCTGGCGCAGGACGCGAGGAGCATGGTTCCGACCGCGGCGATCGCGACGATGCTGCCGGTGCGCTTGAAGTTCACAGGGGGGTCCTTTTCGGGATGTGATGGCTGGGTGCTGTGGGCCAGGTGCCGACCCGTGCGAGACGCTACGGCGACGGGTTAACCACGGTCGCCTGCCCCGGTGAACGGAAGGTGAACGAGGGGGGAACATCGGCCCGGACAGGCGCGTCCGGACGGCGGTCGGTCCCCGCCCGGTGCGGGCGGGGGTCGACCGTCTCGGCGTCGCGACGAGCCGAGGAGGCGCGGGTCAGGCGGCCGGGCCGTGCGTCTCGATCGCGACGAGCGCCGTGTCGTCGACCGAGACGTGCAGGACCGTGAACTCGGCCGTGCCGAGCGACGAGGCACGGCGCAGGTCGACGCGGTCACCCCCCTTGGTGCCCAGCGAGATCTGGCGGATGACCTCGGGCAGTACCGGGCCGTGGCTGCAGATGACGGCCGCGGCCTTCTTCTTGAGGCGCTTCTTGACGACCCCGGCGACGTCGTCCGTGCCCTGCTCGAAGGCGTCCTGGCTGATCGCGTCGGTCTGCTTGACGCCGACCCGAGTCAGCTCGGAGAGGGGCTCGAGGGTGGCCAGGCAGCGCGCCGCCGTGCTGCTGACGATGCGGGTGGGGGCCCAGGCCGCGATGACGGGGGCGACCGACCTCGCCTGGCGGCGGCCCTGGGGCAGCAGGGGGCGCGTGGCGTCCGAGCCGTGCCAGTCGGACGGCGAGGTCGTCTTGGCGTGGCGGAGGGCCACGATCGGGAAGGTGCGGGCCGTGCCCGTCGCCACCCGGTCGGCGAAGCGCTGCAGCACGTCGGCGTCGCGGGCGTAGGTCAGCATGGCCTTCGCCTTCTCGATGCCGACCCACTCGATGGCGGCGACCTCGTGGTTGGGCGTGAACGTCCCGGCCGCGGCGAAGGACTCGTCGGTCACCTCGGCGGACCAGTAGTGCACCACCTTGTCGCGACCGCCGGGCAGCAGGTACTCGGCCGTGCCGAGCGGGGCGCCAAGCGTCACTCGGTAGCCCGTCTCCTCGTGGATCTCGCGCACGGCCGTCTGCGGCGTCGCCTCGCCCGGGTCGACCTTGCCCTTCGGCAGCGAGACGTCGCCGTGGTGGTCGCGGTGGATCAGCAGCACCCGGACCTTGCCGTCGACGAGGCGCCAGCAGACGGCACCCGCGGCGACGACCGTCGTCGAGGTGATGGTCATCGCTTGGAGCGCTTCCGCTGCGTGATGGCCTTCATCTGGGCGTTCTGCAGATCGGTCAGCGAGCGGCCGTCGGCGTCACGCGCGTGGCGGGTCCAGGTGCCGTCGGCCTCGAGCCACCACGAGGCGGTCTCGTCCGACATCGCCTGCTCGAACAGGTCGGCGACCTCGGCGAGGTGGTCGGCCTGCGTCAGGCGCACCAGGGCCTCGACGCGACGGTCGAGGTTGCGGTGCATCATGTCGGCGCTCCCGATGAAGACCTGCGGGTCGCCGTCGTTGAGGAACCAGAACAGACGGCTGTGCTCGAGGTACCGCCCGAGGATCGACCGCACCCGGATGTTCTCGCTCAGGCCCGGCTCGCCCGGCTTGATGGTGCAGATGCCGCGCACCCAGACGTCGACGGGCACACCCGCCTGGCTCGCCTTGTAGAGGGCGTCGATGATCTGCTCGTCGACGATGGAGTTGATCTTGATGCGGATGCCGGCGGGTCGGCCGGCCTGGGCGTTCTCGATCTCGTTCTGGATCTGCTTGAGCAGACCTCGGCGGAGGTAGCGGGGGGCCACGAGCAGTCGCTTGAACTTCTTCTCGATCGCGTAGCCCGACAGTTCGTTGAACAGGCGCGTCAGGTCTTTTCCGACCTGGTCGTCGGCGGTGAAGAGCCCCATGTCTTCGTAGATGCGGCTGGTCTTCGGGTTGTAGTTGCCCGTTCCGATGTGCGTGTAGTGCTTGAGCGTGCCCTTCTCCTGGCGGATGACCAGGGCGAGCTTGCAATGGGTCTTGAGCCCGACGAGGCCGTAGACGACGTGCACGCCGGCCTTCTCGAGCTTGCGGGCCCAGGTGATGTTGTTCTGTTCGTCGAACCGCGCCTTGACCTCGACCAGCGCGAGGACCTGCTTGCCCGCCTCGGCGGCGTCGATGAGCGCCTCGATGATCGGGCTGTCGCCGCTGGTGCGGTAGAGGGTCTGCTTGATGGCCAGCACGTTGGGGTCGGCCGCGGCCTGTTCGAGGAACGCCTGCACGCTGGTCGCGAACGACTCGTACGGGTGGTGCACGAGGATGTCCTGCCGGGCGATGCTCGCGAACATGTCGGGCTTCATGTTCGGCTCGGTCTGCTGCAGCTGCACGGCGGTGGTCGGCAGGTGCTTGGGGTACTTGAGGTCGGCCCGCGGCATCTTCGTGATCTCGAACAGGCCGGCCAGGTCGAGCGGGGCCGGCAGCTTGTAGACCTCTTGATCGGTCACGTCGAGTTCGCGCACGAGCAGCTCGAGCGTGACCGGGTCCATGTCGTCGGTGATCTCGAGGCGGATCGGCGGACCGAACCGGCGGCGCAGCAACTCGCGCTCGAGGGCCTGGATGAGGTTCTCCGACTCGTCCTCGTCGACCTCGACGTCCTCGTTGCGGGTGACGCGGAACACGTGGTGCTCGACGACCTCCATGCCGGGGAAGAGGTCTTGCAGGTGGTTGGCGATCAAGTCCTCGAGGGGGATGAACCGCACGCGCCCGCTGTCGTTGTCGGGCAGCTGCACGAAGCGCGGCAGCATCTGCGGCACCTTGAGGCGCGCGAACTCCTGTCGCATCGTCTTGGGGTTGCGGACGCGGATGGACAGGTTCAGGGACAGCCCCGAGATGTAGGGGAAGGGGTGGGCCGGATCGACGGCCAGCGGCATGAGGACCGGGAAGATCTGCTCGGCGAAGATCTCGCGCATGCGGACCCGGTCGGCCTCTTCTAGGTCGGACCAGTTCTCGATGTGGATACCCGCGTCGTCGAGGTCGGGCTTGACGAGGTCGAGGAACGCCCGGGCGTGGCGTTCTTGCAGCTCGTGGGCCTTCCGGTTGATGTCGGCCAGCACCTCGTTCGGCCCGCGCCCCACGTTGGTCGGCACGGCGAGGCCCGTCGCGATGCGGCGCTTGAGGCCGGCGACCCGCACCATGAAGAACTCGTCGAGGTTGCTCGCGAAGATCGCCAGGAAGTTGGCCCGTTCGAGCAGCGGCGTGGTCTGGTCTTCTGCGAGCTCGAGCACTCGCTGGTTGAACGCGAGCCAGCTCAGCTCGCGGTCGAGGTAGCGCTCGGCGGGCAGGGTGCCGTCCTCGAAGCTGACGATCTCGTCGAAGTCGTCGAGGAAGTCGGGGGTGACGCCGGCGCCGTCGACGCGGGGTTCGCTGCTGTCCATCGCACCATCGTGCCACCCCCGACCGCCTCGCAGCGTCGTCCCGGGTAAACGCGAGATGACGTGTGGACACCCGGCCGCGGGGGAGGAGCGGTCGAGGGGACGACGACGCCCCCGCCGGGTGGGCGGGGGCGTCGTCGTACTGGTGGTGTCGTGCCTACTTCTCTTCGTTCTTCAGGGCGAGGCCCAGGGCGAAGAAGGTCGGCGCCCAGTGGCCGATGAAGATGCCCCAACGGTCGGACTGGGCCTTGTCGGACGAGTCCTTGCCCTGCGAGGCGATCCAGGCCACGAGGGCGATCACGATCGAGGCGAACCCGCCCCAGTAGGCGTGCTTGCTCTGGAGGCCGAGATCGGAAAGGAACTTGACGGGGTTCATGTTGTTCTCCTGACGATGGGATGCGTGCCTTGCGCGGTGCCTCAATCCACTCCCCGGTGCTGGGAGTGCGGTGGCAGGTCGGCTCGGACCCCAGGAGTAGGCGTCGCCGCCCCGCTTCTGTACCCCGGCTGTACCCCTTGGGTCAGGTGAGCGGCGTGGCGACGCTCGAGGTGAACGTGGCGCCGTCGGCGGTCACGTCGCTGATGAGGCCGCCCACCCGCACCGGCACGGGGGCGAGCGAGCCGTAGACGCCGCTGTTTCCCGCAGCATCGACGCCCTGGGCGGTGAAGGAGGCCGAGCCCGGAGTCGTGGTGCTCACCGTCCACCCGCCGTCCTGCCAGTCGCCGACGGTGAACTGCGGCGCGGACTCGAGAGTCCACTTCTGGCCGGACAGCGTGTACCGACCGGACTCCGTGTCGTACAGGCCGAAGCTGCAGCCCTCGGGACGCAGGTCGGTCGAGGCGATGCAGCCCGCCACCCAGGCGTCGACGGCCGCGGTCGCCGCCTCGGTGCCGGCGGGCGTGAGTGCGGTCGTGAGCAGGGTCGGTTGGGCGATGGCGTCGGCGCCTTCGACCACGGCCGTGGCGGCGGTCGCCGAGTACGACTCGTTCTCGGCGGCGAGGGCGACCTCGTAGCTGCCGGGGAAGGCCTTGAGGCTCACCGATCCGTCGGACCCCCGGGTCACGGGGGCCCCGTCGACGGCGATCTCCGCCGATGCCGGTCCGGCGACCTGCACCGAGACCGTGCCGAGGTCGACCGGCTGGAGCGCCCATCGGTCGAAGAAGAGCAGATCGCGCCCGTCGCGCACGAGCGTGAACTCCTGGGCGTGGGTCGACCCGTCGCCGCGGTGCACGACGGTCTCGACCTGCGCGTCGTCCCCGTCGGTCGAGACGGCACCCACCTGGAACCCGTCGACCCGGTCGCCGGCCGCGGCATAGGCCACGTCGGTCAGCAGCACGTCGCCCTTGGCGACCTCGGTGCCGTCGAGCGCGAGGGCGCGTTCGACCTCGCCGGCCTGGACGGCGCCGAGGTAGTCGCGGACGGTCGCCTCGGGCCGGTGGGAGGCGCTCATCGTGGCGAACGTCACGGCACCTGCCACGACCAGCACGAGCAGCAGGGCTGCTCCACCGATCAGGCCGATCAGCAGTCGTCGACGTCGTGCGGCCTCTTCGGGCGTCCTCGGTGCCGGGGGAGTCGGAGCCTGCGCGTACGCGAACTGCGAGGTCGGCTGTCCCGAGGCGTCGTACGGCTGCTGGTACGCCCCCTGCGGCTGTCCCTGGTCGCCCGGCTGCGGCGAGGAGCCGTAGAGCTGGTCCCCGTAGCCGGTCGCCTGGTGCGGGTTCCCCTCGGGCTGCTGCCCGTACGGCAGTCCCTGGTACGGGAACGCGGCGGGCTGCTCGTGGCCCCCGGCCGGTGCCCCGTCGTGCTGCGGCTCGTCGTGCCCCTGGTCGTCGCCGTCCGGTCTGGTCTGATCGGTCATGATGCCCCCTCGATCGCTGTCATCCGATCCGCAGCATATCGGTGGACCGGAGGGGCCCGCACCCCCCGAGGACGGGCCGTGCCCGGGCGGGGTTCAGCGGGTGAGGGTGTACTGCACGTCGACGGCGTGGTCCGTGAACCCGCGGGCCGCGTAGAGCCGGAGGGCGGCGGTGTTGTCCCCTTCGACGTACAGCGCCGCGGTGCCGGCACCGCGCTCGGCGAGGCGCGCGAACCCGGCGTCGACCACCGCGCCTCCGAGTCGTTCGCCCTGGTGGTCGGGCGAGACGCCGACCGCGTAGAACTCCCCGGGCTGGCCCTCGTCGAGCTTCAGCCAGCAGAAGGCCAGCAGGTCGTCGCCGCGCCAGAGCAGGAGGAAGTCGTCGGCGTCGAACCACGACTCGGCCTGCCGGGCGTCGAGGTCCGCCTGGACCAGCGAGCCTTGCTCGGGGTGGTCGGCGAACGCGCGGGCGTTGAGGTCGAGCCAGGCCTCGTCGTCGACTCCCGGCCGGAACGAGGCGACCCGGTCGGCGTCGCGGAGGCGGGGCGCACGGGGTTCGGCGGGGACGTCGGCACGCTGTTGCAGCAGGCGACGGGTCTCGGCGAGGCCGAAGCGCGCGGCGAGCACGCGGGAGCCGGGGTGGTCACCGTGTGCCCAGAACAGCAGCGGGCCCTCGGTCTCGTCGACGAGTCGTTGCAGCAACTCCGCACCGCGACCCTGTCGGCGGTCGTCGGGATGCACGACGAGCTCGGCCTCGCCCTCGCGCAGCACCGCCGCGGCGTGCGCGTCGCCGACGACGGTCGCGACGCCCGACCGGACGTCGACCAGGGTCTGGTCGGAGAACGGCGGGCTGCCGTCGGCCGTGGTGGCCGCTCGGGCGAGCGGGGGCACGAAGGAGGCGCCGGTCGCGTCGGCGGCGTCGGTCACCGCGACACCGTGCTCACGAGACGACCGCCTGGGCGTCGTCGTCGTAGACGTTGAACCGGTAGCCCACGTTGCGCACCGTGCCGATCAACGACTCGAGGTCGCCGAGCTTGGCCCGGAGTCGCCGGACGTGCACGTCGACCGTGCGCGTGCCGCCGAAGTAGTCGTAGCCCCAGACCTCGCTGAGCAGCTGTTCACGGGTGAAGACGCGGGAGGGATGCGTGGCGAAGAAGCGCAGCAGCTCGAACTCTTTGAAGGTGAGGTCGAGGGGGCGACCGTGCACCTTCGCCGAGTAGCTGGCCTCGTCGATGACGACACCGGAGGCGTGGATCTTCGAGCCGTTCTGCGACTGGGCGAGGCGACCGGTGACCAGTCGGATGCGGGCGTCGATCTCGGCGGGGCCGGCCGTCTCGAGGATGACGTCGTCGACGCCCCACTCGCTGTTGACGGCGGTCAGTCCGCCCTCGGTGAGCACCAGGACGAGCGG
This sequence comes from Frigoribacterium sp. 2355, assembly GCF_054060695.1. Classification (NCBI taxonomy): domain Bacteria; kingdom Bacillati; phylum Actinomycetota; class Actinomycetes; order Micrococcales; family Microbacteriaceae; genus Frigoribacterium; species Frigoribacterium sp. 2355. Next base: position 30,956 of record NZ_JBSSDL010000014.1, read on the forward strand.
CACCGTGACGCCCGTGGTCCGCAGGATCTTGCAGAGCGACTTGGCGCTGGCGAGGTCGACGCGGGCGTCGACGAAGATCAGGTCGCTCGAGGGGGCGTTCACCAGTTGCGCGGGTTCGGCCGGGATCTGCCGGGTACGGTGGCTGAGCAAGGCGAGAGACGGCAGGACCTCGGGGCCGCCCGCAGACGTCAGTACCAAGAGCTGCGCCACACGACCTCCAGTGAATGTACTGTCGAGCAGTCTAAAACATGAGACCCCGCCACTCCGACCATCCGATGCTAGGGCAGGTCGGCAGAACGGCGGACACGAACGAGGGACGAACGGTGCAGACAGGCGAACGAGACGTCGACGCGACGACGGCACGGCTCAAGCCGATCACGGTCGTCCCGGTCTGGGCCGCCACGCTCGTCGTGGCCGTGCTGATCGGCCTGCGGTCGCCCGCCTCCGAGTACTGGGACCACGTCGTCCTGGCCCTCGGCGGGGCCATCGTCCTCACCTTCGTGCTGCAGCTCGCCACGAGCCAGAAGGACGGCCTGGTCTCACGCACGATGCTCAGCACCTGCGGCAGCCTGGTGATCCTGGCCGTCGTGACGGGCGTCTTCGCACTCGTCTGAACGCCCGACCCCCGGCTCGTCTGAACGGTCGCCCCGAAGGACTGGGCACGTCCGCGGTCGCCGGGTAGGCTCGACGGCATGGATTCCCTGCTCGCACTCGAGGTGTTCTACATCGGGCTCCTCGGCCTCGCCACCCTCGCCATCGGCTTCGTCTCGGTCGTCGTCCTGCTCAAGTTGTTCAAGGGTCAGCGCTGACCGCTCCATGATCGACATCCCCACCGACCTGCCGTCCGAGCTCGTCCCCCTTTCCTGGTTGATCGGCGTCTGGCAGGGCACCGGCGTCGTCGACTACAAGATCGGCGAGGGCGACCCCGACTCCGAACCGGGCACCGAGCGTCGCACCCACGAGTTCGGGCAGCGCATCAGCTTCAGCCACGACGGCCTGCCGTTCCTCAACTACAGCTCGTTCACCTGGCTGCTCGACGACGAGCACACGCCACTGACGAGCGAGACGGGCTACTGGCGGCTCGAACGTCCGGCCGAGCCGGGTGACCGCGGCCCGGGCATGCTGCCCGGCGTCGGAGTCCAGCCCTTCACGTCGGCCCGGGCGGTCGAGATCCTCCGCACGCCCGACGACGGCTTCGGCCTCGAGGTGCAGATCGCCCACCCGACCGGCGTGAACGAGCTCTACCTCGGTCGGGTCAAGGGGCCGCGGATCGACCTCGCGACCGACGCCGTCGTCCGGTCCAGCAACGCGAAGGAGTACTCGGCGGCCACCCGCATGTACGGCCTCGTCGAGGGCAAGCTCTTCTGGGCATGGGACATCGCGGCCCTCGGGCAAGAACTGCGCTCGCACGCATCCGGGCAGCTGGCGCGCGTTGACTGACGTCGGCGGCCCGTCCCTCGACGCCAAGGGCCCCGTGGTCTCGCCCTTCTCAACCCGTGACGGCTTCGTCGACGACGGCTCGGGCGTGGCGTCCCACTACGGCAATCCGCTCGGCGAACAGCGACTGCTCGCCCGGGGAGCGGCGATCGTCGACCTCTCCGATCGTGGCGTGCTGACCGTCACGGGGCCGGACCGGCTCAGCTGGCTCAACTCGCTGACGAGCCAGGCCCTGGTCGGTCTCGCGCCGGGCGTCTCGACCGAGACCCTGCTGCTCGACGCCAACGGCCGCCTCGAGCACGCCGCCCGCGTCCTCGACGACGGCGAGACCACCTGGCTGCTCGTCGACCGCTCCGAGGTCGAACCGCTCGGCACCTGGCTCGACCGGATGCGCTTCATGCTGCGCGTCGAGGTCGTCGACCGCACGGCCGACGTCGCGACGATCGGCTCGATGCACGACCTGCTCGACGGCTCCGACGGCTCCGACGGCTCCGACGGCCCTGACGGCTCCGCTCCGCTCGTCCCGGTCCTGACGTCACACGACACGGCGCTCGTCTGGGTCGACCCCTGGCACGAAGTCGCGGCCGGCGGTCACAGCTACGCCGACTCCGACCGTCACCCGGGTCACGACTGGACCTACCGCGAGAGCCTCGTCCGGCGCTCCGACCTCGACGCCCTCGCCGCGTCGCCGGCCGACCGGCTCGCCGTCGCGGGCACCCTCGCCCTCGAGGCCCTGCGCATCGAGGCCTGGCGTCCCCGGCTCTCGACCGAGGTCGACGAGCGGACCATCCCGCACGAGCTCGACTGGATGCGCAGCGCCGTCCACCTCACCAAGGGTTGCTACCGCGGGCAAGAGACCGTCGCCAAGGTGCACAACATCGGTCACCCGCCGCGTCGGCTCGTCATGCTCCACCTCGACGGCAGCGACGGCGTGCTGCCCCAGCGCGGTGCCGAGGTCGTGCTGGCCCCGGTCGACGGCGGTGCCCCCGACGCAGCCGCCACCGCAGGAGGCGCGGTGTCCGATCCCGAGGCGACCGCACCCAAGTCGGTCGGGCACGTCACGAGCGTCGCCCTGCACCACGAGCTGGGCCCGGTGGCCCTCGCGCTCGTCAAGCGCGGCACCGACGAGGCCGCACCGCTGGCCGTCGTCGTCGACGACCTGATGATCGCCGCTGCGCAAGAGATCGTCGTGCCCGCCTCGGCCGGTGCCGCCGCAGGCGTTCCCCGGTTGCCGCGCCTCGGCGCCGTCCGCCGCTGACGGCCTGGTGACGCGGTGCACCCGGGCCCGGTCGTGACCGGGCCGACGCGCGGCGGCGGGCTGCGACGCGGCTGGCACCGCGCCTCCTCGTCCTTCGACGTGCGCGACGCGACAGCGCGGACGATCGCGTCCGGTCCGGCGATCGTCCAGATCGTGCTCGCCGTGGCGGGGGCCTACGCCATCACGCACTACGGACTCGGGCACGCGATCCCCCTGCTGGCCGTGACCGTCACGATCTCGTCACTCGGCCTGGCCCGTGACGCCCGTCCGCGTCGGGTGCTCGAGAACGCGGTCGGCGTGCTCATCGGCATCGCGCTCAGCGAGGTGCTGCTCATGGTGGTGGGCAAGGGGCTGTGGCAGATCGCCCTGGTGCTGTTCGTGACGCTCCTCGTCGCCCGGTTCTTCTCGTCGAGCAGCGCCTTCGCCGCGGCCGCCGCGACCCAGTCGATGCTCGTCATGCTGCTGCCCGACCCCGACGGCGGGGCGTTCGTCCGCAGCATCGACGGCGCGGTCGGGGGAGCGGTGGCGTTGCTCGTCACGGCGATCGTGCCGCGCGACCCGGTCGGCCTGGCCCGCCACGACGCCCGGCGCCTGTTCGACGAGCTCGACCGGGCCTTCGCGGCGCTCGTCGGCGCCCTCCGCACCGACGACGCCCCGCGGGCCGACGACGCCCTCGAGAGGTTGCGGTCGACCCAGCCGGTGCTCGACGACTGGTCGTCCACCCTCGAGTCCGCCGAGTCGATCGCGCGGCTGTCACCGTTCCTCCGCTCCCGGTTGCCCGACCTGCGGCAGCAGGCGACGGTCCGGCGCTACGTCGACCTCGCCGTGCGCAACCTGCGCGTGGTGGCGCGACGGCTCGACACGCAGCTCGGCGACGGCGTCGACCGGTCGGCCCTGGCCGACCTCCTCGAGTCGACCTCGCGCGCGGTCGCCGTGCTGGGCCGGTCGATGCACGACGTCGAGCAGCGGCCCGTCGCCCGTGAGGCCCTGTCGGCCGTCGCCCGTCGACTCGATCCGACGGTCGTGCTGCCCGGGGCACCCGTGACCGAGGCGATGGTCGTGCTGATGCTGCGCCCGCTGCTCGTCGACCTGCTCATGGCCACCGGCCTGGACCACGACGAGGCCCGAGGCCGACTCGCCCACGTCTGAGGACACCCGCCCCGCCCCGCCCCGACCCGACCCGGCTCGCCCCGACCCACCCGACCGGGCTCGACCCGGCTCAGTCGCGCGGCGTCACGGCGGCCCAGGGCAGCGAGAGCTCGCCGAGCCGCCAGCGGGACCGCCCGCCGAGCACCGGCCAGCCCATGTCGCGGAGCCCCTGCACCGTCGCCAGCCACCGTTGGACCGGCCCGTAGACCGAGAGCGGGGCCGCCACCGCCCACTGCCGGTCGAGGTCGACGAGCAGGTCGTGCACGCGCTCACCCGGCACGTTGCGGTGGATCAGGGCCTTGGGCAGCCGTTCGGCCACGATCGAGGGCAGCTCGAGCCCGGCCAGGCGCAGCGAGATCGTGAACGTCGTGGGCCCCTCGGGGGTCACGTCGATCCAGCTCGCGACCCGCCCCACCTCGTTGCAGGTGCCCTCGACGAGGACGCCTCCGGGCTGCAGCCGGCCGGTCATCAACGCCCAGGCGTCGGCGACCTGGGACTCGTCGTACTGCCGGAGCACGTTGAACGCCCGGATCACCGCGGGTCGCCGGTCGCCGTCGAGCGGCACCTCGAAGCCGCCCCGCCGGAAGCTCACGCCCGGCCGCGCCGAGAGGCTCGCCAGCCGGACGCGCTCGGGCTCGATCTCGATGCCCACGACCTCGACGTCGTCTCGCACCTTCAGGAGGCGCTGGTGCAGTTCGAGAGGAGTCGTCGCGCTCGCCCCGTACCCCAGGTCGACGACGAGCGGGTCGTCCGCCCGCCGGAACGACGGGTGCGCGGCGATCCAGCGATCGACGCGGCGCAGGCGGTTGGTGCCGGTCGTCCCTCGCGTGACGGAACCGATGGGCATGAGCCAAGTCTGCCATCGGGCCGTCGCGATACGCTGGCGGCATGACTTCGACCCTCATCCTCCTGCGTCACGGCAACAGCGAATGGAACGCGAAGAACCTCTTCACCGGATGGGTCGACGTGCGGCTCACCGAGCAGGGCCGCGCCGAGGCCAAGCGGGCCGGCGAGCTGCTGCGCGAGGCCGACCTGCTGCCCGACATCCTCTACACGTCGCGCCTGACCCGGGCGATCCAGACCGCCGACATCGCGCTCGAAGAGGCCGACCGGCTCTGGATCGACGTCAAGCGGTCGTGGCGACTCAACGAACGCCACTACGGCGCCCTGCAGGGCAAGGACAAGGCCCAGACGCTCGAGCAGTACGGGCCCGAGCAGTTCCAGACCTGGCGTCGCTCGTTCGACGTGCCGCCGCCCCCGCTCGACGACGACAGCGAGTTCTCGCAGGCGCACGACAAGCGCTATGCCGAACTCGGCATCGACGCGCCGCGCACCGAATCCCTCGCCCTCGTCATCGAGCGCATGCTGCCCTACTGGCACAGCGACATCACCGAGAGCCTGGCCGCCGGTGACGTCACCCTCGTCGTCGCACACGGCAACTCGCTGCGCGCGCTGGTGAAGCACCTCGACGGCATCGGCGACGACGAGATCGCCGAGCTGAACATCCCCACGGGCATCCCGCTCGTCTACGAGCTCGACGACGACTTCGTGCCCACCGGCCCGGCCCGCTACCTCGACCCCGAGGCCGCCGCCGCCGGTGCCGCCGCCGTCGCGAACCAGGGCAAGAAATAGCGCCTCCCGACGTTCCCGCGCCCCGCGCCCCGTTCTCGGGGGCGTGGGGCGCTTCGGCGTCCGGCACCCCCGGCACCACAGGGTTCGGGGCGGTCGTCAGACGAACCGCTCGCTGATCTGCACGACCAGGTCGTCCATGTCGACGGGCGTGCTCGTGTCGACGCGGATCACGGGCCAGTCGCCGAGTGGCTCGGCCGCGGCGGCCCACGTCGGCCACGAGGCCCGGGCCGATTCGACCGTGCCGTGGGCCGGGTGCCGGCCGCCGGCCGCGAGCCGGTCGACCACGCGCTGCAGCGCCGTGTCGGGGTCGACGTCGCACCACACCTCGACCGTGCGGGGCGACCCGGCACGCTCGACGCCGGCCCGGGCGAACTCGAGGTCGCGCTCCCGGTGCCAGAAGGCGTCGACGACGACACCCGCCTCGACCTCGCCCGCCATCGCCCAGACGGTGTCCATCGCGATGCCGCCGAGGGCCTCGGGGGCGATCATCGGCCCGGCCAGGTCGACCAGCGCCTCCTTGACGGGGTCCTTCGCGAGCAGCGGGCACCCGAGCACCCCGGCGAGCGTGGCCGAGAGGGTGGTCTTGCCCGATCCGGGCAGACCGTTGACGAGGATCGCGACTGAAGCCATGTCCCCATCCTCGCGGACGGCGAAGGCCCGACGGGACGCAGGAGGGGGGGGGGGGGGGGGGGGGGGGGGGGGGGGGGGGGGGGGGGGGGGGGGGGGGGGGGGGGGGCGGGGGGGCGGGGGGGGGGGGGCGCCGGGGGGCGCCCCCGCCGGGGGGGGGGGGGCCGCGGCCCCCCCCCCCCCCCCCCCCCCCGGGGGGGGGGGGCCCCCCCCGGGCCCCCCCCCCCCCCTTCTCTCGTTCCCCCTCGTCTCGTCCCGCCCCGCCGACAGGCTCGGTCGTCCGTGCGCCGGTCGCCCGGACGGATCACTCGACGTCGAGCGACGCCCCCCACCCGCACCCGTTCACCAGGCGATCCGACTTACCCTGGTAGACGATGCCCAGACTCGCCCGCACCACGGCGCCCGCACTGCTCGTGCTGGTGGCGTTCGCGTCCCTCCTCGCCGCTCTGAAGTTCGGCGGGGCGGCCGACGCGCCCCTCGTCGTCGACCCCGGCGAGGTCGTCCGCTACGGGCTGCCCATGGCCAAGATGCTGGGCAACGTCGGCGCCGCCCTCACCATCGGCACGCTCTTCCTGACCTGCTTCGCACTCACCCGACGCGAAGCGGAGTACGACCGCGCCATGGACGTCGCCGCCGCCGCGGCGGGGTTCTGGGCCGTCGCCTCGGCGATCACCACCTTCTTCACCTTCCTCAGCGTCGCCAACGTGCCGGTCACCTTCGACGACCAGTTCGGGCGGACGCTCGCGTTCTTCCTGACGAACACCGAACTCGGCATCGCCTGGCTGATCACGACGCTGATCGCGGCGACCGTCACGGTGCTCTGCTTCATCGTCCGCAACATCTGGTTGATCGTCGCCGTCACGGTGCTCGCCGCCGGCGGGCTCATCCCCATCGCCGAGCAGGGCCACGCGGCCGGCACGAGTGGCCACGACGCCGCCGTCACCGACCTCGCCCTGCACCTGGTCGGGGCGTCGGTCTGGCTGGGCGGCCTGCTCGCCATCGTGCTGCTGCGCGGGCACCTCTCGAGCGGGCGGCTGGCGATCGTGCTCGCGCGCTACTCGAGCGTGGCGATCGTCTGCTTCGTGGTCGTCGCGGTGTCGGGCATCGGCAGCGCCGCCATCCGCATCGGCGACTGGCCGGCCCTGACGTCGGGCTACGGCGTGCTCGTGCTGGTCAAGACGTTCGCCCTCGTCGCGCTGGGGTTGTTCGGCGTCGTGCAACGGCGCTGGCTCGTCGGCCGCCTCACGACCCACCCCAAGGCGACGACGAAGGCCTTCTGGTGGTTCGTCACCGCCGAGCTCGCGTTCATGGGGCTCGCCTCCGGCGTCGCCGCCGCACTGGCCCGGACGGCCACCCCGGTCGAGCAGGTCGCCGCAGCCGACCTGGCCGACCCGACCCCCGCGGTCATCCTCACCGAAGAGGCGCTGCCACCCGAGTTGACGCCGCTGCGCTACCTCACCGAATGGAACGTCGACCTGCTCTGGGGGCTGCTCTGCGCCTTCGGCGTCTTCTTCTACCTGGCCGGCGTCGTCCGCCTGCACCGCCGCGGCGACCGGTGGCCGGTCGGCCGCACCGTGTCGTGGGTGGCCGGCCTGGTCGTGTTGTTCTACATCACGTGCGGCGCCCCGAACGTGTACGAGGAGTACCTCTTCAGCACGCACATGCTCGCGCACATGGCACTGGGCATGCTCGTACCCGTGCTGCTCGTGCCGGGCGCGCCCGTGACGCTCGCGTTGCGCACCATCAAGAAGCGCAGCGACGGCACCCGTGGTGGCCGCGAGTGGATCATGATCCTCGTGCACTCCCGGTTCGCGACCTTCGTCAGCAACCCGATCATCTCGGCGGTGCTGTTCGCGGGCTCACTGTGGGCGTTCTACTACACGCCGTTGTTCAGCTGGGCGACGACCACGCACATCGGCCACTACTGGATGATCGTGCACTTCCTGATCACCGGCTACCTCTTCGTGCAGTCGATGATCGGCATCGACCCCGTCAAGGGTCGACTCCCCTACCCCGCCCGACTCGTCGTGCTGCTCGGGACCATGGCGTTCCACGCGTTCTTCGGCCTGGGCATCATGAGCGCCACGGGGCTCTTCCTCGCCGACTGGTACGGCGCCATGGGGCGCACCTGGGGCCCGACGCCGATGCAGGACCAGTACGTGGCCGGCGGCATCGCCTGGAGCGTCGGCGAGATCCCCACGATCGTCATGGCCATCGCCGTCGCCATCATGTGGAGCCGCAGCGACGGCCGAGAGGCCGTCCGCAAGGACCGCCAGGCCGAGCGCGACGACGACGCCGAGCTCCGGGCGTACAACGAACAGCTCGAGGCGCTGTCCCACCAGCGCGAGCGCACCCGCTGACGCGAGCCGTGAAACAGCAACGCACCGTGTTTCGTGCAGGGCACCGCGACTAGTCGGGGTGCGGTGCACGAAACGCGGTGCGCTGGTCGGGGCCGTAGGGCACGAGCCCCGAGGAGGCGCGGGTCGCGTCAGGCTAGCATCTCGCGCACCAGCGGGACGACCTTCGTGCCGTACAGCTCGATGCTGCGCATCATGAGCTCGTGCGGCAGGCGGCCCATGCTGTACCGCATGTCGAAACGCGTCGCGCCGAGCAGGCGCATGTTCTGCGCGATCTTCGTGGCGACGGTCTCGGGCGAGCCCACGTAGAGCGCGCCGGTCGAACTGGCGCTGGCCTCGTACTGCGCGCGGCTGTAGGGGGGCCAGCCGCGTTCGCGACCGAGCTGGTTCGTCTGCTCCTCTTGGTAGGGGAACAGCGCCTCCTTGGCTTCGGCATCGGTCTCGGCCACGAAACCGGGCGAGTGCATCGCGATCGGCTGGGAGTCGTGGCCGAACTCGCCGAGGGCGCGTCGGTAGAGGTCGGCGTACGGCGCGAACTGCGCCGGCTGGCCTCCGATGATCGCGAGGAAGAGCGGGAAACCGTAGTGCGCGGCCCGGATGACCGACTGCGGCGATCCGCCGACGCCGACCCAGGTGCGGATGGAGCCGCCTTCGGTCTTGGGGTAGACCTCTTGCGCGTCGAGGCCGGCGCGGACGGTGCCCGACCAGGTCGTCGGGCCCTCCTTCAGCAGCTCGGCGAAGAGCTGGATCTTCTCCTCGAAGAGCACCTCGTAGTCCTGCAGGTCGAGGCCGAAGAGGGGGAACGACTCCGTGAACGAGCCGCGGCCCAGGATGACCTCGGCACGGCCGTTCGAGATCGCGTCGACCGTGGCGAAGCGCTGGAACACGCGCACGGGATCGTCCGAGCTGAGGACGGTGACGGCCGAGCCCAGGTGGATGGTCTTCGTGCGGGCGGCGATCGCGGCGAGCACGACCTCGGGGGCCGAGACGGCGAAGTCCTTGCGGTGGTGCTCGCCGACGCCGATGAAGTCGAGACCGACCTCGTCGGCCAGGACGGCCTGGTCGACCAGGTTGCGGATGGCCTGGGCGTGCGTGACGGGGCTGCCGTCGAGGCGGTCGGTGATGTCGCCGAAGGTGTCGAGGCCGAACTCGAGGGGGTGTGCCATGCGGGTGCTCTCCTGATTCATACGTTCGCATCATTCTAGCCGATGGAGCGCGAGCGCGGGAGGGGGCCGGGCGCACGTGGCCGTGGCCCACCCGGTGCTGGGCGGGTGCCCGGGCGCCGGGGTGCCAGTGCGCCGGGTGCTCGTGCGCGGGGTGCCCGGGCGCGGGGTGCTCGGCGCCGGGGTCAGAGGTGGTCGAGCGGGTTCGCGGCGATCCGGTCGCGCATGCCGCCCCGGATCGTGCGGGCGGCCTCGGACCCGGGCTTCCAATGCGCCTGCGTCGACATCAGCCCGCCGAACTCGGCACCGAAGCCGTCGCGGGGCAGCCGCTCGACCAGGGCGGCGACCAGCTCGGCCGGCCAGTCCTCACCGCCCACCCCCGACACGTCGAGGCTCGTCGCCCGCTCGAGCAGGTGACCCTCGACGTCGAGGTCGGCCGAGACCGCGGGCCACATGTGCCGCACGATGACGTCGACCACTCGTTGCGACCGGTCGGACGACCACCCCGCCCCGGTCGCGAACACGCGGGCGACCTCTCCCCCGGCCCGCTCGAAGGGCTCGGCGTGACTGTCGAACGGGCCGGCCAGTCCGACGTCGTGCAGCGCCGCCGCCACGAACAGCAATTCGTGGTCGAAGGCCAGCCCCTCGCGTCGCCCCAGGGCCACGGCGAGCGCCGCCGAGCGTCGGCTGTGTGCGAGGAGGGCCGGGCTCGACACGACGGCGGCCGCCTCGAGGGCACGGGACGCGACGGGCGTAGGAGGCGCGAGCAGGTCGTCGAGGACGGCGGCGGTCGGTCGGGGCTCGGTGGTCGGTCGGGGCTCGGCGGTCATGGCAGGAACTCTACGAGTGGACACGTCCTGCCACGAGCGGCAGTCTGGCCACTACCCGTCGACATCCCGCCACACCGCCAGCCCGGTCAGGCCGCCCACCACACCGCCCGCCAGCCCGCCAGCCCGCCACGAAATAAACAGGCCGCCATCTTTTTGCGTGGCGGATTGTTTACTTCGTGGCGGAGTACTGGACATTCCCCGAGGAGCACCCATGCCGTTCCGCACCGTCGCCACGATCGTCGCCGACGGCGTCGCGCCGTTCGAGTTCGGCGTGCTCTGCGAGGTGTTCGGCCTCGACCGGACCGACGAGGGCGCGCCTCCGTTCGAGCACCGCATCGTGACCGAGCACCCGGGGCTCGTCCGCACGAACCAGGGCTTCTCGATCACGGTCGACCTCGACCTGGGCGCCGCGGCCGACGCCGACGTCGTCTGCGTGCCGGCCCTGTGGAACCGGCCCGACCAGGCCGAACTCGTCTCCCCGGCGGTGCGCGAACTGCTCGTCGCGGCCGAGGCGCGGGGGGCGTGGTTGCTCAGCGTCTGCAGCGGTGCGTTCGTCCTGGCCGAGGCCGGGCTGCTCGACGGCCGCCGGGCGACGACGCACTGGCGGTACTCCGACGCCCTGCAGCGGGAGCACCCCGCGATCGAGGTCGACGCCGACGTGCTCTTCGTCGAGGACCGCCGGATCATCACGAGCGCGGGCACGGCCGCCGGCATCGACGCCTGCCTGCACCTCGTCCGCCGCGAGCACGGCGCCGCCGCGGCGAACGTGATCGCCCGCCGGATGGTCGTGCCGCCGCACCGCGACGGCGGTCAGAGCCAGTTCATCAAGACGCCCCTCCCGGTCGAGGTCGACGACTCGCTCGCACCCCTGACCGACTGGATGCTCGGACATCTCCGCGACGACCTGAGCATCGAGGGGTTGGCCGCGAGGGCGCACATGTCGCCGCGCACCTTCGCCCGACGGTTCAAGGCCGAGCTGGGGGCGACGCCGGGGGCGTGGCTCACCCGCCAGCGCCTCCTGCGGTCGCAGGAGCTGCTCGAGGCGACGGGGCTCGGCATCGACGCGATCGCCGACGAGGTCGGCTTCGGTTCGGCAGCCGTCCTGCGACACCACTTCGCCCGCGTCCTCGGCACCACCCCGCGGGCCTACCGAGCGACCTTCGGCGGCGTCGACGACCTGCGCGACCTCGAGCGGGCCGGGGCGGCCACCGCCTGACCAGGACGGCCCTTGACAGGCCGATCCGCGCCTCCTAGGTTAACTACTTAAGTAGCTAACCAAAGGAGCTTTCGTGCTCGACGACGGGACGCCGATCTTCCAGCAGCTCGCTGCGCAGATCGAGAAGGACGTGCTCGACGGCACCTATGCCGACGAGGCACCGGTGGCGTCGACCACCGAGCTCGCCGCGTTCTACCGGATCAACCCGGCCACGGCCGGCAAAGCCGTCAACCTGTTGGTCGACCGCGGCATCCTCTACAAGCGCCGAGGCGTCGGCATGTTCGTCACGACCGGCGCCCGCGAGCGCCTGGCCGAACACCGACGGGCCCGCTTCGCCGACGAGTACGTGCGCCCCCTGGTGGCCGAGGCTCGCGCGCTGGGCATCGACGTCGCCGCCCTCCACCACCTGATCGAACAAGAGGACCAGTCATGAGCCCCGTGATCGAGATCACCGACCTGAGCCGTCGTTACGGCTCCTCCCTCGCCCTGGACGGCGTCGACCTCCACGTCGACGAAGGCGTCATCTGCGGCCTCCTCGGCCGCAACGGCGCCGGCAAGACCACGTTGATGGCCTGCGTCGCCGGGCAGGAACGACCATCAGGAGGCGCGGTGAGGGTCTTCGGCCGAGAGCCCGCCGACCACGCCGACGTCCTGTCGCGGGTGTCGTTCGTGCGCGACAGTCAGCGGTACCCGGACGGTTTCCGGCTCAAGCACGTGCTGTCGGTGGCGCCGGCCTTCCACCGCGGGTGGGACGCCGCGCTCGCCCGCGACCTGGCCGCCGAACTGCGGGTGCCCGACAAGACCGACCTGAAGAAGATGTCCCGCGGGCAGCTGTCCGCCGCGTCGATCGTGATCGGCATGGCCTCCCGGGCCCCGTTGACGATCTTCGACGAGCCCTACCTCGGCCTGGACGCCACGGCCCGGCAGCTCTTCTACGACCGCCTGCTCGCCGACTACTCGGCCCACCCCCGCACGATCCTGCTCTCGACCCACCTGATCGACGAGATGGAGGCCCTGCTCGAACGGGTGGTCGTGCTCGACGAGGGCCGGGTGCGGCTCGACTCCGACGTCGACCAGGCGCGGGCCTCCGCCTACCAAGTCGCCGGTACGGCATCCACCGTCGACCGGTTCACGAGTGGGCGCCGCCTCCTGTCGCAGCACGCGGTGGGCGGGCTGAAGACGGCGGTCGTGGACGGCGTCGCCGACGGCACCGCGCGCGCCGAGGCCGCCACCGCGGGCGTCGAGCTCTCGGGGGTCTCACTGCAACAGGTCGTCGCGGCGCTCGGGTCGCGCGACGCCGAACTCGAAGGAGCCGCCTCGTGAACCGCATCCTGCCCGTCGTCCGCCTGCAGTTCGCCCGTCGACGCAGCGTCCTGCTCGTACCGTTGCTCATCGTGGCCATCACGGTCGCCGTCACCGTGGTGATCCAGGTCACCCTCCAACGCTCGGGCGCCTACGACGACGGCACCTCGTACGCCACCGGCGCGCGCTTCAACCCGGGGGTCGTGTGGGCCCAGTCCGGGTACCTCGTCGCCATGGGCGTCGCCTCGGTCGCCTCGACGTTCCCCCTCGCCGCCTCGTTCGGGGCGACGCGGCGCGCGTTCGCGTTGGGCACGGCCGTGACGCACACCCTCGTCGCGCTCTACCTGACCGGCGTCGCCGCCGCCCTGCTCGCGCTCGAGGTGCTGACGGACCACTGGTTCGGCGGCTTCTACGTCTTCGACGTCAACGTCCTCGGTGCCGGCGACCTGGGCGCGCTCGTCCCGATCGTGTTCCTCGGCGCCCTCGTCGCCCAGACGGCCGGTGGGGTGTTCGGAGCGGCCTGGCTGCGGTTCGGGCCGCGCGGTCCGCTCGGCATCTCGATCGGCGTCGTCCTCGTGCTGGCCGTCGCGCTCCTCGCCTCCGGCCCCTCGCTGCCCACCGTGTTCGCGAACTACCAGAGCTGGTGGTCGGCCCTCACGGCGGCGCTGCTCGCGGCGGCCGCGATCGCGGGGACGTACGCGTTCCTGCGCCGCGCCTCCGTCCGTTGACCGGGCGGGCCTAGTCGAACGTCAGCTCGTCGGACGTGCTGATGCGCATCAGGTACGTGACGGTGAACGGGACGTCCTCGTCGATCGTGTAGCGCTTCCCGTCGAAGAGCGACTGGGCGCCGACGACGAGGTGGGCGGTGCCGGCCACGCCGGGCACCTGCCACTGACCCGACGGGCCGGGGACGATCGAGACGACGGGGTGGACGGGCACGGTCCACGTCGGGTCGTCGGTGACCCGGTCGTCGACCTGGCGGCCGAAGGGGCACCCGGCCGGCAGCAGCACCTGCTGCGGGACGCACTGCTCGTCGAGCTGCTGGTCGACCATGTCCTGCACGGCCTCGACGAACTCGTCCCGGGGCTGCACCTCGATCGACACCCCCGACGTCGCCCCCACGCTGAGCACGTCGGCCTCGACGGTCGGCGCCTCGAGGTAGCGCGACGCGTGGTCGAGCTCGAACCGCGAGGGGGCGAGCACCGTGAACCGGGTCGCGACGTCGGGCGCGTCGGTCGTGACGTCGCGGCCGTCCACCGTGAAGCGGGAGTCGTGCTGGGGCGTCACGTCGAGCTGCGCGGTGGGTGCCTGGACGAAGCGCCAGGCGTGGAACAGTCCGAACCGGGTGCCGGCCCGCTGGACGACGAACTGCGACTGCGCGGGCGCCTCGGCCGTGGCCGACGTGCCCTGCATCGAGTACGAGAGCGTGATCGCGTGCGTGTCGTCGCCGAGGTCGACGTCGCCCACCTCGGTCACGTCGTCGACGCCGCCGAGCGAGGGCACCTCGAGCAGGGCGTCGGCCAGCTGGTCGGTCGGCGTGACGCCGGCGAGGGTCAACGCGCTCGACGTGTCGCCGCGGTCGACCGCCGCCACGTAGCCGCGGACGAAACCGGCGCCGCTGTAGACGGTGGCGTTCAGGGCCACGACGGTGACCCAGAAACCGATCAGCACGAAGAGCAGCGCCCCGCCCCAGATCGCGACGAAGGGCCAGCCGAGCGGTGGGCGCGTCTCCTCCCCCACAGACGACGACATGACGACAACAATAGGAGGCGCGGGTCACGAAGAACCGAGCGTCACGCCCGTCACGGGTAGATTGGTGGCCTCCCCCGCCCCCTCCCGAAAGGTGCTCGTCGTCGTGAGCGTGGCCCTCTCCGCCGAACAGCAGGCGCTGTACGACGCGATCGAGAACACCCGCGAGCACATCTTCGTCACGGGTCGGGCCGGCACGGGCAAGTCGACGCTGCTGAACCACCTGTCGTGGAACACCTCGAAACAGATCGTCATCTGCGCCCCCACGGGCGTCGCCGCCCTCAACGTCGGCGGCCAGACGATCCACTCGCTGTTCCGCCTCTCGGTGGGGCTCATCGCCGACCACGACATCGAGCAGAACGCCGAGCTGCGCAAGCTGCTGAACACCATCGACACGCTCGTCATCGACGAGGTCTCGATGGTCAACGCCGACCTGATGGACGCCATCGACCGCTCGCTGCGGCAGGCCCGGCAGCGCAAGCACGAGCCGTTCGGCGGCGTCCAGGTCGTGCTGTTCGGCGACCCGTACCAACTGCCGCCGGTGCCGGGCGACGCCGAAGAGCGCGAGTACTTCCGCGACAACTACCGCTCGATGTGGTTCTTCGACGCCAAGGTCTGGGCCGAGGCGAGCCTGCGCATCTACGAGCTGGCCTTCATCCACCGCCAGACCGAGGGCGACTTCAAAGAGATGCTCAACGCCGTGCGGCACGGTCGGGTCACGGCCGAGATCGCCGGGGCCCTCAACGGCGCCGGGGCACGCCCCGTGCCGACCGACGGCGGGGCCATCACCCTGGCCACGCGCAACGACACCGTCAACCGCATCAACAAGGTCGAGCTCGATCGCCTGTCGGGCAAGGTGATGACCGCCAAGGCCGAGGTCAGCGGCGAGTTCGGCGGCCGGGCCTACCCGGCCGACGAGGCCCTCGAGCTCAAGGTCGGGGCCCGGGTGATGTTCCTCCGCAACGACTCCGAGCAACGCTGGGTGAACGGCACGACGGGCGTCGTCACCCGGGTGCGTGACACGGTCTTCGTCGAGGTCGACGGCGAGGTCCACGAGGTGCAGCCCGTCGTGTGGGAGAAGCACAAGTATTCGTACTCGGCGACCACCAAGCAGCTCAAGAAAGACGTCGTGGCCGAGTTCACGCAGTTCCCGCTGCGCCTCGCCTGGGCCGTCACGATCCACAAGTCCCAGGGCAAGACCTACGACCGGGCCATCGTCGACCTCGGCTCACGGGTGTTCAGCGCGGGGCAGACCTACGTCGCCCTCAGCCGCATCACCTCGCTCGAGGGGCTGTACCTGTCGCGCCCGCTGCGACCGGCCGACATCATCGTCGACCTCGACGTGCGCCGCTTCATGAGCGAGGCGTCACGCGTGCCGGCCATCGAGGCCGCAGCCGACGCCGGCGTGGGCGACGACGCGACGACGGCCGCCACGGGCTGACCTCCCGATCCGACCACGCGGTGGCCCGGGACCCACCCCGTCGGCGAACGGCTAGGCCGCGGCCTTCGCGGCGGCGAGGTCGGCGATGGGCTAGGCCGCGGCCTTCGCAGCGGCGAGGTCGGCGAACAGCTCGGTGCTGAAGCGGTACGCGGCGCACACCTCGTCGAGCACGTGCTCGCGCTCGTCGGCCGACCAGGCGACGGCGTCGAGCTGGCGGCGGTAGGTCGTCTTGAACGACTTCGGCTCGGCGATCTCGGCGAACAGGAAGAACCCGACGCCGTTCGTGTCGAATCCGAACCGTCGCTGCAGGATGCTGCGGATCAGGTGCCCGCCCGACAGGTCACCGAGGCAGCGCGTGTAGTGGTGCGCGATGAAGCCACCGGCCCAGGCCGACGCCTGC
This sequence comes from Frigoribacterium sp. 2355, assembly GCF_054060695.1. NCBI lineage: Bacteria > Bacillati > Actinomycetota > Actinomycetes > Micrococcales > Microbacteriaceae > Frigoribacterium > Frigoribacterium sp. 2355. The sequence goes on from NZ_JBSSDL010000014.1 coordinate 47,517, forward strand.
TCGATCCGATCGACGTACGCCCGGGTGGTCGGCAGCGGTGAGACCCGGGCCCGCCAGTCGGTACCGAGCAGGAACGCCAGGTCGGCCTCGATGGCCGGCAACCGGGTCAGCCCCGGCGCGAGGAACGGAGCCACCACCGCGTCGCCGGACCACCCCGCGGCGGCGTCCTCGAGGGCGGCGTAGACGAAGTAGTGCTGAGCGAGCAGCTGCACGTAGTCGTCCCGCGTGCCCCGGCCGATCAGCAGGTCGGTCATGAACGAGCAGCCGACGTCGACGGGGACCCGCTCGGCCGTGCGCTCCCGCACCGCCTCGGAGAAGGGGATGACGTCGGTCATGGTGCGCACCTCCTGGTCACCTGGGTTAGGTGACCCTAACCCTAGCCAGGGAGGCGCGGTGCCGGTAGCCCCCGGGGCCGATCCCGGCGGACGTGCAGCCGGATCGCAGCCCGTCGAGAGGTGCGGCGCCCTGCGGCAGGGATCAGCGGCGGCGGCGCTCGGCCCCCACGGCGGTCGCGAGCAGCAGCAGGCCGCCGACGAGGTGCGTGACGTTGTCGCCGAGGTTGAAGGCCAGGAAGTTGACGTCGGTGCCCTCGAGGAAGAAGCCGGCGACGCCGAAGACCACGAAGATCAGGCCGATCCAGGTGTTGATGTACCGCGCGCTCGCTCGCGACGACGCGCCGGCGATGATCAGCGCGGCACCGGCCAGCACCCAGACCACGACCAGAGCAGGGTTGAGGTTCCAGACGAACCAGAGCGACGCGCCCTGCGTGGAGAAGAACGTGCCCATGTCCTCGACGAGGAACCCGATGGCGCCGAGCAGGAGGAACACCGTGCCGACGAACAGGCCGGCCCCGCGGTTGGGCGACTCGCGGATGGTCGGCTCGTAGGGGGCCGGGGTCGCGGTCGTCGTGGTGCCGTGGGTGCTGCTCATGGTGAAGATGCCTCTCGTCCGTGGGTCAGCGTCCAGTATGCCCGCCGTGCGACGCACCCGCCTCGGCGTCACACCCCCGGCTCGGCGTGACACCCCGGGAACGCGGGGTGTCGCGCCGGAACAGGGGTGTCACGCGGCGCGCGGGGCGCGGGGGGCGCGGGGCGCGGGGGGCGCGGGGCGCGGGGGGCGCGGGGGGCGCGGGGGGCGCGCAGGGCGCGGGGCTGGCAAGATCGACGCCATGACCCCGACGCCCCTCCGCCTGGTCGTGGCGATCAACCCCGGCGCCTCCGCCGGCGGCCGGAAGCACCTCGCCGACGGGGTGCTCGCCGGGCTCCGCGGTGCCGGCCACACGGTCGTGCCGCTCACCGAGTCGAGCTACGACGACCTCGTGGCCGCCGCCCGTCGCGAGCTCGACCCCGACCACGGCGAGCGTCCCGACGCCCTGATCGTCGTCGGCGGCGACGGCATGGTGAACCTCGGGGCCAACCTCGTCGCGGGCACCGACGTGCCGCTGGGACTGGTGCCGACCGGCACCGGCAACGACACGGCCCGGGCGTTCGGGCTGCCCCACGACGACGCCGAGGCGGCCACGCGCCTCCTGGTCCGGCTGCTCGAGGGCGAGCCGACCACGATCGACGCCGGACGCGTGCTGCAGGCCGACGGCCGGGCCACCTGGTTCGCCTGCATGGTCTCGGCCGGCTTCGACGCCGTCGTGAACGAGCGGGCCAACCGGCTGAGCTGGCCGAAGGGGCGCCGCCGCTACGACGTCGCGCTCGCCATCGAGCTGGTGCGCCTCCCGCGCATCTCGTACCGCCTCGAGCTCGACGGGGTCGCCTCGACGGTCGAGGGCACCCTGATCTCGGTCGGCAACGGCCAGTCGCTCGGCGGCGGCATGAAGGTCACGCCCGACGCCGTGCTCGACGACGGGCTGCTCGACGTGCTCGTGGTGGAGCGGCTGACGCGCTGGCAGTTCGTCCGGCTGTTCCCGAGCGTGTTCCGCGGCACCCACCTGAGCCACCCGAACGTGACCGTGCACCGCGTGCGTCGGGCCGTGATCGAGGCCGACGGGGTCGCCGCCTACGCGGACGGCGAGCGCGTCGGGCCGCTGCCCGTCACGGTCGAGGTCGTCCCGGGCGCCCTGCGCGTCTACGCCGCACCCGGTCGCTGACCGCCGGCTCGAGCCCGGGAGACGCGCTCGGCGGCGAGGCGGCCCGGGAGGCGCGCTCCGCGGCGGGGCAGCCCGGGAGGCGCGCTCGGCGGCGAGGCGGCCCGGGAGGCGCGCTCCGCGGCGGGGCGGCCCGGGAGGCGCGCTCGGCGGCGAGGCGGCCGCACGCTCCGGCCACCCCCGACCTCAGCCGCGGTGCAGCGTCTCGCGGGGGTACTCGCCGAACCGCTGCTGGTACGCCGCCGAGAACCGGCCGAGGTGCGCGAAGGCCCAGTGTCGGGCGACGTCGGCGACGGTGGTGGCGTCCGGGGCGGCCGCCCGCAGCGCGTCGTGCACGCGCTCGAGGCGGATCTCGCGCAGGTAGGCCGTGGGCGTGGTGTCGAGGTGACGGCTGAACGCCTGTTGCAGCCCGCGCGGGGTGAGCCCCGCCTCCCGGGCGATGTCCACGGCCGAGATCGGCAGGTGGGCGCTGGCGTGCATGTACTCGACGGCGAGGCGGAGGCTCGCGTTGCGCGGTGCCAGCAACGCCGCGGGCATCTGGCTCGAGGTGTGGGCGAAGGTGTCGAGCAGGGCCACCGCGGCCATCCGGGCCATCTCGGTGCGCATCAGGTCGCTGGGCTCGCCCGAGCCCAGGTAGGCGCGTCCGATCAGACGGACCGTGGCGTGCCAGGCCTGCATCGCGGCGGACGAGACGGGGGCGGCGTGGTCGAAGCGGAGCGTGCCGGGCATGATGCCGTGCTGCTCGGCCGCGACCTCGTCGACGACCGACTTGGAGAGGTGGAGCAGGCTCTGGTTGACGTCCTCGGTGGTGAACTCGAAGTCCCGCCCCTCGGGGAAGAGGATCGGTCGCCCGACGGCTCCGGCCACCTCGTCGCGACCGTTGTCGATCGTGGAACGCCCGTCGAGCAGCCAGTGGACGACGTGCTCGTCACCCGCGGCCGCCTGCCCGTCGACGCGACCCATGAACATCGTCGACCGCAGGGTCATCGCCCCGTCGCCGACGATGGTGTGGCGGAACGAGAAAGGGGCCTCGGTGGGAGCGACGCGGAAACCCCGGCCGTTGTACCCGGCCTGCAGGATGTCGACCGCCTCGTCCAGATCGCGCCCCCGCGCGTCGAAGCGCATCTTGTCGTCGCGGGCAGCCATCTCAGCGAATTGTTGCACGCACTCCAAACCCCGCACCAGTCGATCCCAGGGGGGTTGACAGTAGATGGACGACGTGCCTGAGGGCCGGCTCGCAGCGGGCGGGCCTACGGTCGGACCCATGACCCTCGACGACATCACCCTGACCACGATCCGCGGCGAGTCCACCACGTTCGGCGCCTACGCCGACAAGGTCGTGATGGTCGTGAACGTGGCCTCCCGCTGTGGCCTCGCGCCCCAGTACGAGAAGCTCGAGGCGCTGCAGAAGCAGTACGGCGAGCAGGGCTTCACGGTGCTGGGCTTCCCCAGCAACCAGTTCTTCCAGGAGCTCTCGAGCGGCGAGGCCATCGAGGAGTACTGCTCGGCGACCTGGGGCGTCACCTTCCCGATGATGGAGAAGGTCAAGGTCAACGGTCGCGGTGAGCACCCGCTCTACACCGAGCTGAAGAAGGCCACCGACGCCGACGGCAAGGCCGGCCGCGTGAAGTGGAACTTCGAGAAGTTCGTGATCACGCCCGGCGGCGCCGTGCACCGGTTCCGTCCGACGACCGAGCCCGACGCTCCCGAGGTCGTCGCGGTGATCGAGGAGGCGCTGGCCGGCTGAGCAGACCCGCTGCGGTCGCTCAGTGGCCGGCCGCGTACCGGGCCTGCACGGCCGAGGCGCTCTGGGCCGAGTTGTTGTAGATCGTCGTGCCGTCGACCGAGCCGACGAAGTAGCCGTTGGTCGGAGCCGACGGCAGCCCGCTGAGCGGGGCGTAGCCGACCCGCCAGTAACCGGTGGCCGTCTGCACGGTCTTGTTGGTGCTGTCGGTGACGACGGCGACGCCGTCGACGTAGACCACCGTGCTCGTGCCCGAGAGGGTGGCGACCACGTGGTGCCAGGCGCCGTCGTTGTACGAGGCGGGCGTCGTCGTCGCCTTGGTCGTGGTCGTGGTGGGGCGCACACCGAGGACGATCTTGCCCGCCGTGGTCAGGTACAGCGCGCGGTCGGCGGTCGTGTTCGTGCCGGTCTGTGCCGTCGTGAAGGCGGCCAGGGTGCCCCCGGCCGTGCTGGTCGTGCGGAACCAGGTCTCGATCGTGAAGGCGGCCTGGCCGGTGAGGTTGACCGCGGTCGTGACCTGACCCGTGCCGTCGAGCTGCAGGTAGGGGCTCTGGTTCGTGGCGCACGAGCCGGCGACGAACGTCGCCCCGCCGCTGAGGGTGCCCACGCGGGCGAACGAGCTGCCGTCGGTGGTGGTCGTGCCGGACGTCTCGTTGTACGGGAAACCGTACGAGGTCTGCGAGTTGTAGGTGTCCTGCAGGCAGTCGTAGTTCCCGGCACCGAAGCTCGAGGTCGGGTTGGCGGTCGGGGCGGCGAACGCGGCGTGCGCGCCACCGGACACGACGAGGGTGAGTGCGAGACCGCCACCGATCGCTGCCAGGCCGATCGCGCCTCCTGCGGTCCTCAGGCGACGGAGGCGCCGCTCGCGACGACGCTGGACGCGGCGGCCGGCGGGGACGGTCACCCGAGGCGACGCGGGACGCTCGTCACGCAGCAGGTACCGGTCGTTGCGGCTCAGCAGGACGACGAGGATCAGCAGTCCGCCGGTGACCAGCAGGTGGCCGTACTGGTGGGCCGCGGCCCAGACGAAGGGCGTTCCGACGTACGGCACGCGCAGGAACCCGACGCCGATGACGGCGCTGCGGTCGATCGGCGTCGAGTCGACGCTCGGGTTGGCGTCGCCCTTGGTGACGATCTGCCCGGCCTGGCCGTTGTCGTGGTAGCGGTGCAGCCGCAGGTGCCCGGCCTGGTCGGGGTCGTCGAAGAGGAGGACCTGACCGCGGTGCACGTCGGACGCCGCCACGGGCTTCGCGACGACGACGTCGCCGGGGTGGATGCGGGGCTCCATCGAGCCGGTCATCACGGTCGTGGGGCTCCAGCCGAGGGCGGCGGGGGCGGCCGCGTAGACCATCAGGCCGAGCAGCGAGTACAGCACGACGCGTGACGCGGTGCCGAGGGCCAGGCGCGTCCAGTCGAGCCACGGACGAGAGGCACCCAGGGGCACGGTGATCGAGGCCGCGGCCGCGGTGGTGGGCCGCAGCTTCAGGTCGATCGTGCTCATGGGTGCCTCTGCTCGGGGGTGGTGCGGATGATGCGGTCTCGGGCCGCCTGGTGCGGTGGTGCGCGGTGCTGGTGCGGTGTCGCCGTGACGCGGGGGTCAGCCGCGGGAGGGGCCTCAGCTGTTCTGGGCCTCCCAGGTGAGGCCGAGGCTCGCGGTGCCGCCCTGGGTCGTGTTGGGGGCGGTGTTCGAGACGGTGTAGGTCACCTGGTAGGTGCGGGTCTCGGACGCGGTGCCGGTGGGGGCCCAGGTGCCGACGCCGTTGGAGTAGTTGGTGTAGCTGGTGCCGAAGGCGGCCAGCGTGCCGTTGTAGAGGCTCGAGCCCGCCGAGAGCGGGGTGAAGCCGGTGCACGAGCCGAAGCCGCCGCCGGTGCCCTGCACGACGCTCAGCGTGATGTTCGACGCGAGGTTGTTGGTCGTGGCGGCGCCCGTCCCGTAGAGCTTGACGGCCGAGGCGAGCGAGCCCGTGCTGGTGACGGCGATGCAGTTGCTGCCGGTCTGGCCGGGCTTGAGGTTCGTGGCGGTGAAGAGCGCGGTGTTGCTGTCGTCGTCGGTCAGGGCGACGGTGCCGGCGGTCCAGTTGCTGGTGGGGTTGACCGTGGTCGACGAGAAGGCCGAGTACGACGCCGTCGAGACGACGATGCCCGAGGCGACGAGGGCGGCGGGGATGGCGATCCAGGCGGCGATGCGGGCGATGCGGGGCGTGGGACGGGACATGGTGTGCTCCAGGGCGAGAGGGTGGAAGGTGGGGGATGTCGGGGGCCACCCCGGCGAGGTGGTTCAGGGGCTTCGCCGGTGAGAAGCTCACCTCCCGAACCGTTCCGGTTTCGAGTGGTCGTTGTTCTCAAGTGGTACGACAATCAAATTACTTGGACTTCGAGAGGCACGCAAGGCGAACCATGTCCCCAGTGGTGGGGGTGTCACGATCGTCGAGATTCTTGTTGACTGAGCCGGTGCCATGGACGGCACGCCCACACGCGTCACGGAGGACCCCTTGCTCATCTCCCCACCCCGGGCCGACCCCGGCCTCGCCCCCGGCCCCGGCCTCACGTCCGACCCCGGCCTCGCCCCCGGCGACCTCGGCCGCCTGCTCGACTCGTTCCGCCTGTTGATGCTGAACCACTCGCGGGTGCTCGACCACCAGGGCGACCTCTTCGGGCTGGGCGACACCGACATCCGGTTCCTCTTCTACGTGTGGGCCACCGGCGACCTGGTCACCCCGAAGCGGGCGGCCGAGCACCTCGACCTCTCGTCGGGTGCGATGACCAACCTCGTCGACCGCCTCATCGACGCCGGGCACCTCGACCGGCGCCGCAACCCGGACGACCGCCGCAGCGTCATCGTCAGCCGCACGCCACGCGGCGTCGAGGTCACGACGGCCATCGCGAGCGCCTACGCCGCCGCGTTCGCCGAGGTCGTGCCGGCGTCGCGACACGGCGCCCTCGCCGACACGCTGCTCGACCTCGGCCGGGCGTTCGACCGCCACGGGGTCGGCACGCGCGACGCACCCCACGCCGCCGCCTGACCCGCCTCGGCCGCGGGCCGCGGGCCACGGGCCGCGGGCCGCGGGCCGCGGGCCGCGGCCTACGGGATGAGGCGGCGCAGGCGTGCGGCGTCGGCCAGGTCGGCCCGGAAGCGGTCGAGCGTCGACAGCGTGTAGAGCCCGTCGATCTGCTGGTCGATCCAGAGCTGGTGGATGCGCTTGAGGTCGGCCTGACGGCTCTTCCAGCCGATGCCGTCGATCACGGCCATGACGGTCTGTCGGGGCAGCCGCACGTCGGCCATCTCCTCGATCTCGCGGACGGCGTCGGTGAGCTTCGAACCGGTCGAGTCGAACCCCTTCGCCGCGACCACGATGGCGGGCTCCTCCGCCGAGGGGATCACCAGGTCGCACGGCGCCGTGCGGTTCGCCCGGCCGGTGAACCGCGTCCGCGTGCCGCAGGCGAGTCCGAGGTCACGGGCGATGGCCTCGATCTCGTCCTCGAGCCGCCGACCCGACACCCCGGCGCGGATCGCCGACGCCCGGGTGCCGGCCCGGGCCGAGAGCAGGTCGCCGAAGTCGTACGTGCGGTGCCGCTGGGACGCGACGAGACGGACGAGCTCGAACTCGTCGTCGAGGTGGGCGACCAGTTCGTCGGCCCGTCCCCGCGCGAGCGTCAGCCAGCTGGGGGTGTCGAAGGCGTGCCGTAGCGAGTTGCGCAGCTTCTCCTGCGACAGCCCGACGGCCAGGCCGAGGGCGGGCACCCACGCCGGGTGCTGCCGGGCCCACTCGGCGAGGTGGTCGCGGTCGACGACGGGCAGGTCGCCGAGGCTCGCCGCGGCCCGGCCGAGGTCGGTCGCCGCGGCCGACGGAGCGGTCGGGTCGACGTGCGGGGTCATGCGGCCGAGCGAGGCGACGTACTCGTCGAAGGTGGGGATCGTCACGGTCGGTCCCTCCCGACGAAGACGTACTCGGTGGCCGCCGTGCGGGCCGCCGCGCGGTGCGTGCCGAAGCTGTAGGTGTGGTCGACCACGCGCACCTCGACGTGCGGCTTGACCGTGCGCATCAGCTGCTCGATGCGCTCGCGGCTCGGCACGGCGTTCGACGAGTACGACAGCACGAGCGCCCCGGCGTCGGCGAACTGCTCGAAGGTGCGCACGAGGGCGTCGTCGACCGTGCGCGGGTAGGCGAACGGCGTGAACAGCTTGGCGATCTTCTTCGTCTTGGTCTCGGTCATGATCGTCTGCCCCCGCCAGTACACGGCCAGCCCCTGCAGGAAGTGGTACCGCTTCATGTAGTCCGCGTCGTCCCGAGGAGGCGCGTAGGGCGGATCGAGGTACACCAGGTCGGCGGGTGGTCGCCCGAGGTCGGCGACGTCGCCCTCGACGGCCTCGTGCGCGAGCCCGTCGTCGAACACGGTGGCGCCGTAGGCCCGGACGGCCGCCCGGAACTGCTCGGCCATGGTCAGCCGCAGGTCGCGGCGCCCGTCGTCGTACCGCGCCCCGGTGAAGGTGAAGACGCCCCGGGGTTGCTTGCGCGCCGCGGCCAGCACGAGGCCCGCGATCGCCAGGTCGCGCTCGGCACCGACGAGCCGGTCGACGTGCGACCAGGCCGAGTCGAGGAACGCCCGGTCGTCGGCCGAGAAGAACACGCCGTCGAAGGTGCGGCGGACGACGTCGCGGTCGTCCGCGGGCGGGCCGCAGATCTCGTCGACGAGCTCGTCGGACAGCGTCGTCGACCCGTTGACGACGGAGGCGCGGGCGATGACCGCGGGGAACGCCAGGAAGTCGTTGCTCACGACCTGGCGACCCTCCGCCTTCATCAGGTACGAGACGACGCCGGACCCGCTGAAGGCGTCGATCGCGGTCGAGGGCTGCACCGCGCCTCCTCGGCCTCCGGGTTCGCGGCTCGACACGGGCGCGACGCTCGAGAAGACGTCGTGCAGCACGGGCAGCAGCGCGTACTTCGAGCCCATGTAGCGCAGGCGGGGGAAGGCGGCGACGCGGGCGGGCACGGGGGCGGGCCCGGTCGCCGTGGCCCCGGTGGCGGTGGCGGTGGCGGCCCCGGTCGCGGTGGGCCGGCTCGCGGCGGGGGGCACGAGCTCGACGGTCACCGGGCAAGTCTGCCGCACGTCAGCGGTCGGACGGGCTCCGGGTGCGGGAGTCGAGGTCGACGCGCTCGGCGTGCGGGACGCTGCCGGTGGTCGTGCCGGCGATCCGCAGGCTCTCTTGTCGCAGCTCGAGCTGGGCGACGACGAGCGCCGCGAGGTCGGCGAGGTTGGCGACCTGCTCGTCACTGGCCGTGCCCGGCTCGCGCCCGATCACCGAGAGGGTGCCGATCGTGTGGCCGTCGCGCCGGGTGAGGGGCACGCTGACGTAGAACCGCATGCCGAGCGGACCGGTGACCAGCGGGCTCGACGCCACGCGACGGTCGGTCGCGGCGTCCTCGATGACCAGCGGCTCGGACGAGTGGACGGCCCCGAGCGAGAGGTCGATGTGCCGGGCGATGTCGCCCACGGCGGGGTCGTAGTGGGTCGTGAACCACGTGCGGTCGTCGTCGATGACGGTCGCCAGGGCGATGGGCGCCGAGAACAGGCGGGCCGCCATGGCGGTGACGCGGTCGAGCGCCTCGTTGGGCAGGGTGTCGAGCACCTCGCTGTGGTCGAACGGCTCGGTGTCGCCCCCGCGCATCGAGCCGTCGCCGGTCGACAGGTCGCCCACGGCGTCGCGGTGCTCGGTCGTCTCGGTGATGACCACGTCGCGCATCATCGCGACGAGCTCGGCCCGCGTCGGCCGCTCGGCGGGGTCCCGGCGGGTCATCGCCCGCAAGGCGTGACGCCAGTGCTCGGGCAGCGGGTCGGGCAGCACCGGGTCGCGCGACAGCCGGGCCACGGCCGACTCGACGAGCGACCCCGGGAACTCGCGCCGACGCGTGAAGCACTGCAGCAACACGAGGCCGAGGCTGTAGACGTCGCTCGGGGGGCCGACCTGGCCGCCCACGGCCTGCTCGGGGCTGAGGTACGCCGCGGTGCCGGTGGTGACCCCCTCGGCGGTGAGTCGTTCGACGTCCTCGGTGAGGGCGATGCCGAAGTCGGCGAGCTTGGCCCGGGCGCGGGCCGCCTCGTGGTCGCCGTAGTCGACGAGCAGGATGTTCGACGGCTTAATGTCGCGGTGCACGACCGCGTGGCCGTGGATGTAGTCGAGCGCCTCGGCCATGTCGTAGCCGATCTCGGCGATGTGCCGCGGGGCGAGCGCGCCGTGCCGCAGACGGTCTTCGAGGTTGAGGCCGGCGATCAGCGGCATCACGAGGAAGCGTTGCGGACCGTTCGGCCCCTGCTCGACACCGGCGTCGAAGAGACCGACGAGGCCGTGGTGCTCGAGGCTCGACAGCACGCCGAGCTCGGCCTCTTGTCGGGCCGGGTCGACCATCGCGCTGTGGAAGACCTTGATCGCGACCGTGCGGTTGAGGCTCTCGTCGACGGCCTTGTAGACGGTCGCCATGCCGCCGCGGCCCACGACGGACTGCAGGCGGTAGCGCTCGGCGAGGACGCGATCGAGCGCGTCGTCCTGCTGTGGCGCGGCCATCGCCTCCCCCTCGTGACTGGTGTGTGGTCCATCCTGTCGCATGCGGGGCGATCTCGTGTCGGTCCGACGGGTGACGATCGCATCACGACGGGGTCACGCCCACCGCCCGGGGACCCCGGCGCGAGCCGGCCGGACCTTGCGATGCCCTGGGAGAACGTCGTCGTCGGGAAGGCATCGGGCGGGCCATCGGTTGCGTTGCGCATGACAACCTACGGAATCATCGGAGCAGGCAACATCGGCAGCCAGGTCGCCCGGGCGGTCATCGCCCACGGCCACGACGTCGTGATCAGCAACTCGCGCGGCCCCGAGACCCTGACCGACCTCGTGGCCGACCTCGGCCCCAAGGCCCGCGCCGCCACGGCGACCGAGGCCGGCGAAGCGGGCGACGTCGTCGTCGTCACCGTCCCCCTCAAGAACGTCGACCAGGTGCCCGTCGAGCCGCTCGCGGGCAAGACCGTGATCGACACGAACAACTACTACTTCGAGCGCGACGGCCACATCACCGCGCTCGACGAGGGCACCGACACGACCGCCGAGATGCTGCAGCGCCACCTGCCCACCAGCACGGTCGTCAAGGGCTTCAACCACATCCCGGCCGACGACATCACGACCGACACCGCCCCGGCCGGCACCCCCGACCGCCGCGCGCTGGCCACGTCGAGCGACTCCCCCGAGGCCGTCGCGCTGATGACCGACCTCTACGACGAGCTCGGCTTCGACACCGTCGACGTCAGCCCGTTGTCCGAGAGCTGGCGCGTCGAGCGCGACCGCCCGGCCTACGTCGTCCGTCAGACGAAGGACGAGCTCGTCGCCAACCTGGCGAAGGCGAACCGGGTGCCTCAGGCCTCCTGACCCGGCCGGGCGGTGACGCCGCCCGACGAACGCGACCCGCGCCTCCTGCAGGAGGCGCGGGTCGCGTCGTTCGTGGAGGTGCCGGTCAGAGCACCCAGCAGCGGTAGGCCGAGCCGGTCACGGCTCGCTCGCTGGTCACGAGCGAGGTCGTGTAGGTCTGCGTGAACGTGTCGACCGCGGGCAGGTCGACGACCTTCCACCCGACCACCGCGCGGTTCTCGTTCAGCGCCTGCACCGCACAGCCGACGTCCGTGCCGCCCGCGACGTTGATCGTGTACTGCACCTGGACGGCGTCGTCGCCCGCGACGGTGAAGCCGTAGTGGCTCACCTCGAGCTCGGCCGAGTCGCCGTCGAACGCGACGAGCACGACCCAGGCCGCCACCACGACGGCCACGACGGCACCCGCGACGAGGGCGATCAGTCGCGATCGACGAGTCCGGCCCGGCCGCCGGCCGTACCGACTGTCGAGCCGTGAGGCCGGATCGGCGCGCGCCGGGTCGAGGGTCTGCATGGCGTCAAGGGTAGGAGGCGCCGGCTCGGAACCGCATGGACGTCACGTCCCGCGGTGGCCGGCCCGCCAACACGGGCCGCCTGGACGGCTCGGGCCGCCTGAGGGGTCGGGCCGCCTCGAGGGGTCAGGCCGCCTCGGCCTCGAAGAGCATCGACAGGTCGAGGGGCTCGGTGGGGGCCAGTTCGACGTAGACGAGGTCGTCGTTCACAGGAAGAGCCCGTTGCTGAGGAAGAGGGCGGCGACGAGGCTCGCGCTGGCGCCGACGGCCGCCGTGGCGATGACGAAGAGGGTCGCCTGGCGTTCGGTCTCGCGGACCTCGGAGAAGGGGCTCTGGTCCGCGTCGATGCGGCGACGCGACGGCGTGAGGAGTGTCATGGTGTGTCCGATCTCGGCAGCCCTGTGCTGCCTGCCCGTGATGCTGTTGCCGGAGGGGGCGCGACCCGGTCGCATCCCGCACCGCCCGTGAAGTCGGTGCACAGGAATGAAACCACGGGATAGCTAGTCCCTCTAACTACTCGACCGGGCTGTTCGCATTGCGGACAGCGCCCCCTCTCCGTCGTCGACCAAGCCGGCTCCGAGGCCTGATTCCCCGGCCTTCTGCGCCACCCACCCCCGAAAGGGGAATGTCCTCATTTCGGGGGACCGGCAGACTGACCTCGGTCTCGGGACGAGACCGCCGGAGGCCGCGCCTCCTGCACTGCACGGATTGCGAACGCACATGCCCCTGGTCGAGACCCCGACCCCCCGCCCGCACGGCCGCCTGATCGCGGCCGTCCTGCGCGCCTCCCAACCCCTCTTCCGCCTGCACCTCGCGCTGTACCGGCGCGAGGTGGCGCGGGCGCCCTACCCCCGCGACGCCCGCCGCATGACCATCGACGGCCCGGACCCCGTGCACCTGCTCTTCGTCGGCAGCATCGCCGTCGAGGGTTTCGGCGTGCTCGCGCACGACCTGACCTGCGCCAGCCAGACCGCCCGCCTCGTCGGCTCGGCCCGGGGCCGCGGCGTCACCTGGCGCGAGGTCTCGGCACCCGTGCTCACCGCCGCCGAGGCCGCCCGCGTCGAGCTGCCGACCGAGCCCGCGGAGGCGGCGGTGGTGCTGCTCGGCATCTGTGACGTCCTGCTGGCGACCGGGGGCGCCTCCTGGGAGGCCGACCTCCGCCGTCTCGCCGACCGGGTGCGCGAGACGGCCGGCCCCGACTGCCGCATGGTCTACGTCGGCATCCCGCCGATGGCCGAGTTCCGGCCGATCCCCCCGGTCGCCAAGCGATTGCTGACCCGCCAGATCGAACGACTGAACGCGCTGACGGCCCGGGTCGCCCTGACCACGCCCGGCGCGTCGTGGGTGCCGTTCCCCGAGTGGCGGTCCGAGGGGCTGTACCACCAGGAGCTGTTGTCGTGGGCCACCATGCACCGGCGCTGGGGGCAGGCGATCGCGCCGGCCGTGGTGAGGTCGCTCGGGGACGTCACCGCCGCCGAGGCGCGGCACGAGACCGACGCCGGGCCGGGAGTCCCGGCCTAGACGCCCGAGTCCGCCAGGCTGCCGACGCGGGTCGTGCCGTAGGTGTACGCGTAGCAGACGACCGAGCGCTCGCCGTCGTCCCAGCCCTTCTCGGTGGGGGCGAGCACGCCGTAATCGGCGAGGGACTCGTCGTACGAGGCCCCGACGTAGTCGCTGAAGGCCGCGTCGCAGAGGTCGGCCGCCTCGTCCAGGACCTCGTAGCCGCCGGGGAACGCGCCGCCGTCCAGCTCGTCCACAAGGTAGGCCTCTTCGTCGTGGGCCTCGTCGCACGAGGCGGTCTCGACGTCGCCGGTGCCCTCGCGACCGAGGTCGCCGACGGTGAAGCAGGTGCCGACGTCGAGCCCGTCGACGCTGGTCACGCCCGAGAAGTCGAGGGGGTAGAGGTAGTCGCCGTAGACCGCGTCCGAGCCGAAGTACGTGGTGGGGTCCTCGTCGGCGTACGACGAACCGTCGTCGTAGCCGTAGCCGGCCGACCCGCCGGCGAGCGACATCCCGCCGAGCAGGCCGGCACCGCCGCCGACGATCAGGGCGACGACCGCCGCACCGACGATCGCGAGGACCCAGGGGGTCCTCGACGGCTGCGACGGCAGGGCGGGGAGGAACGCAGGAGGCGCGGCGTAGGGGTCCTGCGTCGGCCACGACTGCCAGGGGGCCTGGGCCTGCGGCTGGGGCTGGGGCTGCTGCGGCCAGCCGGGCGACTCGGACCCGGGCTTGGGCCACCCCTGCGGTTGCTGCGGCTGCTCGGGCTGCTGCCATCCCTGCGCTCGCTGCTCGGGTGCGCCCGGCTCGATCGGTGTGCTCACGGTCGTCCCCTTCGTGGACCGGGCGGTCGGATCACCGGGTCACGCCGGATCATATCCAGCCCCGGGCACCCCGCTCGACCCCCTGTCCGGGAAGACGATCGTGATCTGGTTGCCCGCCCTCCCGGCCTGACCTACACTCGATCCGTTCGAACACACGTTCGAACGTGCAGGAGGACGACATGAGCACCCAGACCACCCACGAGCCCGTCGCGTTGTGGTTCGAGCGCGACCTGCCGGCGCGGCTGGTCTGGTCCTGCCGACGGTGGCGGGTGAGCGACACCCCGACCGAGCTGCGGGTCGAGCCGGCCGTGACGCCCCCCTTCATCACGCACCCGCCCCGTCGCTTCGTCGGCTGGCGTTTCCAGGCCACCGACGACGACGACACGACCCACATGTTCGAGGTCGTCCTCGGCACCGACGGCGGGTGGGTGCTGGGCCGCGTCTACGACTGACCTCGAGGTCGCGGCGCGCCGGCCTCAGCGTCCCGTCTCGGCCAGGGCCGCGTTGAGCTCGAGCACGTTCACGGTGGGCTCGCCCAGGTAGCCGAGGTCCCGGCCCTGGGTGTGCGCCTCGACGAGCGCCTCGACGTCCGCGACCGGCAGGTCCCGTGCCGCGGCGACCCGATCGACCTGGATGCGCGCGTACTCGGGGCTGATGTGCGGGTCGAGCCCGGACGCGGAGGCGGTGAGCGCGTCGACGGGGACGTCCTCCGGGGCGACGCCGTCGCTCTCGGCGATCGCCGCCCGTCGCTCCTCGACGGCGGCGACGAGGTCCGGGTTCTCGGGCCCGTAGTTGCTGCCGCTCGAGGCGGAGGCGTCGTAGCCGTCACCGGCGGCGGAAGGCCGCGACTGGAACCACTCGGGCAGGGCGACCCCGTCGGCGTCGGTGAACGACTGCCCGATGAGCGACGAGCCGACGGTCCGCCCGTCGACCCGGACGGCGGAACCGTCCGCCTCACCGCCGGGGACGAGCTGGCCGATCCCGGTGACGGCGGCCGTGTAGGCCACGCCGAGGACGGCGGTGAAGACGAGCATCGCGCGGAGGGCGACGCCGTACTGGCGGAACAGGGTGCGGGTGTTCATGGTCTCTCTCTCGTTGGTCGTCCGCGCCGGCTCAGAAGCCGGGCAGCAGGCTGACGATCAGGTCGATGATCTTGATGCCGACGAACGGGGCGACGACGCCGCCGAGTCCGTAGACGAGGAGGTTGCGCGACAGGATCGACGACGCCGATGCCGCCCGGTACGCGACGCCGCGCAGGGCGAGCGGGATGAGCACGACGATCACGAGCGCGTTGAACACGATCGCCGACAGGATCGCCGAGGCCGGCGAGGACAGCTGCATGACGTTCAGCAGCCCGAGGCCCGGGAACACCCCGGCGAACATGGCCGGGATGATCGCGAAGTACTTCGCGACGTCGTTGGCGATCGAGAACGTCGTGAGGGCGCCCCGGGTGATGAGCAGCTGCTTGCCGATGCGGACGATGTCGATCAGCTTCGTCGGGTCGCTGTCGAGGTCGACCATGTTGCCGGCCTCCTTGGCGGCCGAGGTGCCGGTGTTCATCGCGACGCCGACGTCGGCCTGGGCCAGGGCCGGGGCGTCGTTGGTGCCGTCGCCGGTCATCGCGACGAGCGCGCCTCCTTCTTGCTCCCGGCGGATGAGGGCGAGCTTGTCCTCCGGGGTGGCCTCGGCGAGGTAGTCGTCGACGCCGGCCTCGGCCGCGATCGCCTTGGCGGTCAGGGGGTTGTCGCCGGTGATCATGACCGTGCGGATGCCCATGCTGCGCAGCTCGGCGAACCGTTCGCGCAGGCCGGCCTTGACGACGTCCTTGAGGTACACGACGCCGAGGACGCGAGCATCCGAGGCCGTGCTCTTGGTCGCGACGACCAGGGGGGTCCCTCCGGCGTTCGAGATCTCGTCGATGCGGGCCTGCAGTTCGTCGTGCTCGGTGCCGGCGAGAGGGCGGTCCTCCTCGACCCAGGCGATGACGGAGGCGCCGGCGCCCTTGCGGATCTGCGTGCCGTCGGGCAGGTCGAGGCCCGACATGCGGGTCTGGGCGGTGAAGGGCACGATCTCTCCCGGCCGACCGTCGGCGTCGTGCCACCCCGTCGTGAGGGCGAGGTCGACGATCGACTTGCCCTCGGGGGTCGGGTCGCTGAGCGAGGACCGGGCGGCGGCGTCGACGAGTTCGGCGCGGGCGATGCCGTCGAGCGGGGTGAACTCGGCCGCCTGCCGGTTGCCGTAGGTGATGGTGCCGGTCTTGTCGAGCAGCAGCGTCGTGACGTCACCCGCGGCCTCGACCGCGCGGCCCGACATCGCGAGCACGTTGCGCTGCACGAGACGGTCCATGCCCGCGATGCCGATGGCGCTGAGCAGCGCACCGATCGTCGTGGGGATGAGGCAGACCAGCAGGGCGATGAGCACGGGGATGCTCACCGACGCGTCGCTGTAGGCCGCGATGGGATTGAGCGTCAGCGTCACGACGACGAAGACGATGGACAGGCTCGCGAGCAGGATGTTCAGCGCGATCTCGTTCGGCGTCTTCTGACGCGAGGCTCCCTCGACGAGACGGATCATGCGGTCGACGAAGGTCTCGCCGGGCTTGCTCGTGATGCGCACGACGACTCGGTCGGACAGCACGCGGGTGCCGCCGGTGACCGCGCTGCGGTCGCCGCCCGACTCGCGGATGACCGGGGCGGACTCGCCCGTGATGGCCGACTCGTCGACGCTCGCGATGCCCCAGACGATGTCGCCGTCACCCGGGATCAGCTCGCCGGCGGTCACGACGACCGTGTCGCCGAGCGTCAGGTCGGCCGAGGACACCGACTCCAAGGAGGCGCGCTCGGCACCGGCGTCGGACGTCGCGTCGTACGAGACCACGCGCTGGGCGGTGGTGCTGGTGCGGGTCGCCTTGAGGGTCTCGGCCTGTGCCTTGCCGCGCCCCTCGGCGACGGACTCGGCGAGGTTGGCGAAGACGACGGTGAGCCAGAGCCAGACGGCGATGGCCCAGGTGAAGGAGCCGGGGACGGGCGAGCCGCCCGAGGTCTCGGGACCGGTGAAGAGACCGGCGATCGCGAGGACCGTCGTGTAGGCGGCGCCGACCTCGACGATGAACATGACGGGGTTGTGCCACATCTCGCGCGGGTCGAGTTTGCGGAAGGCGCCGGGCAGGGCCGCGACGAGCTGGGCGGCGCCGAACGCGCCTCCTCGGTTCGTCGGGGCCTGGTCGCCCTCGCGTTCGTGGTCGGTGGTGGGGGTGTCGGTGGAGACGGACATGGTCACTTCAGCCCTTCGGCGAGAGGTCCCAGTGCGAGGACGGGGAAGTAGGTCAGCGCGGTGATGATCACCGAGACGCCGGTGAGCAGGCCCACGAACTGCGGGCGGTGGGTGGGCAGGGTCCCGGCGGTGGCGGGGACCCTGTCCTGTGCGGCGAAGGAGCCGGCGAGGGCGAGCACGAGCACGATCGGGAGGAACCGTCCGAACAGCATCGCGACGCCGAGGGTGGTGTTGAACCACGGGGTGTTCGCCGTCAGGCCCGCGAACGCCGAGCCGTTGTTGTTCGCGGCGGAGGTGAAGGCGTAGAGCACCTCGCTGAAGCCGTGCAGGCCCGGGTTCCAGATCGACGTGCCCTCGACGTCGGCGCGCACGGCGGGGATCGCGAAGCTCAGCGCCGTGAAGGCGAGCACGATGGTCGGCGTGACGAGGATGTAGAGGCTGGCGAGCTTGATCTCGCGCGGCCCGATCTTCTTGCCGAGGTACTCGGGGGTGCGGCCGACGAGCAGGCCGGCGATGAACACCGTGATCACGGCGAGCACGAGCATGCCGTACAGGCCCGAGCCGACGCCGCCGGGGGCGATCTCGCCGAGCATCATGTTCAGCATCGCCATCATGCCGCCGAGCGCGGTGTACGAGTCGTGCATCGAGTTGACCGCACCCGTCGAGGTCAGCGTGGAGGTGGTCCCGAACAGGGTCGATCCCCAGATGCCGAACCGCGCCTCCTTGCCCTCCATCGCGCCGCCGGCGAGTTGGGTCGCCGTGCCGGCGCCCCGCAGCTCGAACCACGTCATGGCGCTGAGAGAGACGGCGAAGATCGTCGTCATCACCGCCGCGATCGCGACGCCCTGCTTCGTCGAGCCGACCATGCGACCGAAGGTGCGAGGCAGCGAGAACGGGATGACGAGCATCAGCACGACCTGGAACACGCTCGTCCAGGCGGTCGGGTTCTCGAACGGGTGCGAGCTGTTGGCGTTGAAGAAGCCGCCGCCGTTCGTGCCGAGCAGCTTGATCGCCTCCTGCGAGGCCGCGGGGCCGCCGGGGATCGTCGCGCTGCCGCCGGTGAGGGTCGTGACGTCGGTGAATCCCGCGAAGTCCTGGATCACGCCGCCGGCGACCAGGACGATCGCCGACACGAAGGCCAGGGGCAGGAGGAGACGCGTGATCGAGCGGGTCAGGTCGACCCAGAAGTTGCCGAGCGTGCCGCTCCTCGCCCGGGCGAGCCCGCGGATCAGTGCGACGGCGACGGCGATGCCGACGGCCGCGGAGACGAAGTTCTGGACGGCGAGTCCGCCGAGCTGGACGGCGTAGCCGAGGGTCACGTCGGGCGAGTACGACTGCCAGTTGGTGTTCGTGACGAAGGAGGCCGCGGTGTTGAACGACAGGCCCTCGGGGACGGCCGGGAAGCCGAGCGAGTAGGGCAGGAACGCCTGGAGGCGCTGGATCGCGTAGACGAGGAGGACCCCGACCACCGAGAACGTCAGGACGCCTCGGAGGTAGGCCGGCCAGGTCTGTTCCGACGTCGGGTCGACGCCGACGAGGCGGTAGAAACCGCGCTCGACGCGGGCGTCCCTCGCGGTGGTGAAGATCCTCGCCATGTGGTCGCCGAGGGGGCGGTACGCGACGACGAGGACCACGACGACCGTGAGGATCTGGAGGATGCCGAACACCGCGTCCATCAGAAGCGCTCGGGCTTCACGAGGGCGTACACGAGGTACGCCAGGGCGGCCACGGCGAGGACGGCGGCCCCGATGCTGAACACGATCACAGCTTCTCGACCCCCTTCGCCACGAGGGACACCACTGCGAACACAGCGATGACGGCGAGCACGTACACGATGTCGAGCACTACGACTCCAAGGAGGACGATCGACGGGCCGGACGGCCCGGTGCCCGTCGTGGGCACAGCGAGTCAGTAGACACCGCGCCGCACCGCCCATCGCGGGCCCTTACGACTTCCCTACGGCGATCGGCGTCTTCCTCACGGACACCACACGCTCACCACACGCCCACCGGGGCCGGGAGGCGCGACGACGGCGACGACGCTCCCGGCGGACGGCCGTGACCTCGGCGAGATCGCCTGGTCGCGAATGCGCGAGCGCTGGCACGATGGCCGCATGTTCCCCTCGACACCTAGGACGAACCCGCTTCGCGACGACTCGATCTCCCTGCTCACCCGGGGTCACGGTTTCGGTGCGCGCCTCTGGGAGCGAACGCGGACGGGCGCCCGGGCCGTGCCTCTCCGCCTGCTCGGGCGGGAGGCGCTGCTGGTCCGGGGCGCCGAGGCCGTCGAGCTCTTCTACGACGAACGGCAGATCGCTCGGCACGGGGCCATGCCCGCGATCGTCCAGCAGACGCTCTTCGGCACCGGGTCCGTGCACAGCCTCGACGGAGCGGAACACCGGCACCGCAAGGCGACGTTCCTCGACGTCGCGTACGAGGACGACCAGGTCGCCCGGCTGACGCCCCTGCTCGAACGGGAGTGGCGGCACGAGATCGAGGCCTGGCTGTCCGGGGGTCGACGCTCCGCCTACGATGCGGCCGTCGGGGCGTTCGGTCGCGCGAGCATGAGGTGGGCGGGCCTGCCGGGGACCCCGGAGGCGCGGACCCGCTGGTCGGCCCGCCTCGCGCAGATCGTCGACGGCTTCGGTGTGCCGTACTCCCCCGAGTACCTGCTGGCAGCGGTGAACCGTGCCTGGTCCGATCGGCACGCCCGCCGCCTCGTCGAGGCGGTTCGCGCCGGCGCTCTCGCGCCCGGGGAAGGCACGGCCCTCGACGAGTGGGCTCGGCACCGGGACCCCGAGGGCGAGCTGCTGCCCGCGAAGCTGGCGGGGATCGAGCTGCAGAACAGCATCCGCCCGATGATCGCGGTGGCCCGCTTCGTCGCATTCGCCGCGAAGGCACTGCACGACCACCCCGAGTGGCGAGAGCGGATCGCCGAGGAAGCCACCGACCGTGGAACGTCGACCGGTGGGCCGCTCGCCGTCGCGTTCGCGCAGGAGGTCCGGCGGACCGCGCCGTTCGTCCCGATGCTGCCCGGCTGGGCGCGCCACGACGTCGAGATCGACGGACGGGAGCTCCCCGCCGGCGGGCGGGTCCTGCTCGACATCCTCGGCACCGACACGGATGACGCCTCCTGGAACCGCGCCTCCGAGTTCGATCCGGAACGTTTCGTGGGCGTCGACGACTACGAGGCGATCTCGACGTTCATCCCTCACGGTGGCGGGGACCCCGCGGGCGGACACCGATGCCCCGGCGAGAAGCTCGCCATCGCCGGCCTCGCCGCCGCCGTCACCGCGCTCAGCGACCCTCGCCTGGCGATCCTCGACGACGGGCTCGACGTCGACCGGCGACGGCTGCCGACGAAGCCGTCGTCCGGCGGCCGGGTCCGCGCAGCCGGAGCACCATCCCGGTGCCCGTTCCACTGACGACCCGCGACGCGATCGGCCTTACCTCCGAGCGGGGGTTCTCGGCAACCCCTCTTCGCGCATCCGGCCCCGGGCATAGACACGATCCATGCCGATCCCCACCCGCGGTTTCGCTCACCTCGTCGCCTTCGTCCTGCTCGTCGCCGTCACGGGACGAGCCGACTCCGTCGCCGGTCACGTGCGACATCGGCTCGCCCACGACGCCGCTCCCACCCACCACTCTCGTGGCGCCCGGGCGCCATCGAGATCCGAGAGGCGACCACGATGATCGAGCAACCCCTGCCGCCGGCCGCCTCCCCCGCGCCATGCCCATGATCTTGCTCGACCCGATCGCCGAGGGCACCTGGCGCGTCCTCGACTACCGGAACGGGAAGACCGGGATCGACGTCCTCGTCGGCTTCGTGCAGAGGGTGACGGACGCCTACGCGGTGACCGATCTCTCGCAGCCCGACGAACAGCGCCTCTGTCACACCCTCGTCGAAGTCCAGGAGCTGTTCGGGGCGGAGGGGTGAGGAGTAACGCTGCGACGATCCTGGAAGAACGAAGGCCGCTCGAGTCACCTCCCCCTCGCAGCCCCCGGATATGCTCGCGCGTGTGAGCAGGAGGATTCGACCCGGTCGCATGCCCAGGAGAAGCACGGAAGCGAACCTGGAGCCTCGCGACGCATCGACCCGTTTCCGGGAGATGCCCGTCATCGAGCTCCTCGAGGCGCTGGAGTGGGTGCAGTCCATTCGCGACGACTACACCGCCGGCCAGGACCGCCGACGGGACCAGCTCGTCAATGACATCAACACCGTGGGTTTCGACACGCTACGGGAGCGAGAAGACGACCTCCGAGCTGCCGGGTTGACGCACCGCGCCGACCGTTGGCTGCACTACGAGAACTACCTGTAGCCCCTCAGCTGGCGGGTGGTCCAGATGACGATCGGCCCGGAGTCACGATCAGCGTGTTCAGATGATGGGCTTCACTCGTGGCATGGGTAGTCACTCCGGGATTCCGGCACCAGGCAGCCAACGTGTTCCGATCGAACAGGCTCTGGCGGGCCTGGAGGTCCATCCACTCGAGGAAGGCGAGACGGCCATCGAAGCGTTCGTGCTCGTCAAGACCCTCGACGCCGAGGGGGAGACGACGTGGGCTTACAGAACGACGAACAGGCTCAACCGTGAGGAACTCCTGGGGGCCCTGACGGTTCAGGTCGCAGTTCTCTCGAAGGAGCTGCGCGACGAGTGAGACGACGACTGAGTCGTCGACGCGGGGGTCCTTGGTCCACCTGAGGCCAGCGCGTGCTCGCAACCGAGCCCGGACGTCCATCGGCTACCGGGACGGTGGGGCGGGAGCAGGGGGCGCATTGCTAGCGTCGACGAATGGCTGGCATCACGTATCCGACACCGCTCCGTGCAGGAGGACGCATCGAAGTACCGGCTCCGTCGATGGGTGTCCCTGAAGAACTGCACGAGCGTCTGCATGCAGCCGTGGCCTCGCTGACAGGCCGGGGCCTGGATGTGCAGGTCCGGGATCACGCCACCATCGGCGGCCTTGTTCCCGCGTCCGCTGCCGACCGCGTCCTGGACCTCCACCACGCTTTCCGCTCCGGTGACGCGGTACTGCCTCCCTGGGGAGGTGAGTTGGCCATCGAGCTGCTCGACGGCATCGACTGGGCAGCACTCGCGAACACCCAGACCTGGTTCGTCGGCTGGTCGGACATCTCCACCCTGCTCCTGCCGCTGACGACCCTCACCGGGCTGGCCACCATGCACGGTGCGAACCTCATGGACGAGCCGTGGGAGCTCCCCACGGAGTTCCGCCGTTGGACAGACGTCGCGAGCATGCCGGCCGGGAGCTCGTTCGAGCAACGCAGTGCACCGCGGCGCCGCTCTCGCCCCTGGGCTGCGTGGAGCGAGGAGCCACTCGACCGGGACCGCGCGTACGAGACCCGGACCAGGTGGCGGACGCTCGACGGCGAGAAGGACATCACCATGAGTGGGCGCCTGATCGGTGGGTGCCTCGACACCGTGTCGCTCTTGGCAGGCACGCCATACGGAGACGTGCCTAGATTCGCCCGTGAGCACGCTCCCGAAGGCACCCTCGTCTACCTCGAGGCCGCAGGAGCCGACTCGGTCGGTGTCCTCCGCATGCTCCGGTCATTACGGCTGGCTGGATGGTTTGAGGACGCGAAGGGCGTCCTCATCGGACGCACCACCGGCCCAGACACCTTGGAGCTCAGCCAAGAAGACGCCGTGCGACGAACTCTAGGAGATCTCGACTTCCCGGTGATCCTCGACTTCGACACGGGCCATCAGCCCCCGCAGATGCCACTGGTCAACGGCGCCCTCGCCGATGTCGTCCTGACCGATATCCGCGCCAGCATCACACAACGCCTGACAGCCTGAAATGTCGAGTCGACGATCCCCTATCGGGCATGTGTCAGTAAGCGTCGCCCATGCCCGGAGATTTCTCCGCGCCCTCGATGACAGCGAGCAGCAGTGCGTTGAGTTGCGCGCTCCGTGACGCGTCCAGCCCGAACATGCTGAGGTCGTTCGTCGCCAGGGCCACCTGCTGCACCGCGTCGAGCACGGCCTGGCCGGCTGGCGTGATCGCGGCGGGGTTCCTCCGGCCGCGGGCGCGGACGCCCACCCGGCGGACGAGACCGCGACGCTCCATCCCGTCGAGCACATCCGACATGCTCTGCGGGCGAACGAAGACGGCCCGAGCGATCTCCGCCGACGTGAGCTCAGCACCGTCCGCCAGGCACGACAGCACGCCGAACTGCACGAGGCTCACGTCGTGCTCCGCCATCCCCGCAGTGATCTTGGAGCCGATGATGCGGGCGACCTTGACCGCGTTCCAGCCCAGCACGGACTCGAGCCCGCGACCTCCCTCGTCACTCATACGTACCTCCTTGTCGACGGTCCTCGTTAAACAGGAACCTGTTTTTAAGGCTATGGTGCAGGAACCTGCTTCTCAAGGCCTCCTTGCAGTGTGCACCACCCACCCGCGCGACACCGACCCGACATGACAGGACAGGCACCATGACGACACCCGCACTCCCCGACGGCCGAGGCCGTTGGGGCGCCGATGACGAACTCGGCACGCTGAACCTGATCGATGACGCCGCGAGGGCCCGGGCTGCTGAGGAGGTGCGGATCGGCCGGAGCGTGTCGCTCGCGTACCCGGTCGAGCCCGCCTCGATGCTCGGCGGGCCGTTCGCTCCCCCTGCACCGCCGTCGCCCCCCGTGCAGCAGGCGCTGCTCTACACGGGCACGCCGCCCATGGGGATGTCCGAGGTCCTCGTCGTGACGCCGCATCACCCGGCGCTGACGCACATCGATGCTTTCGCCCACATGCCCGTCGACGGCACCGTGTACCCGGGCCGGCCACTCGAAGAGGCAGTCACGGCCGGGGGCGTCGCTCACGGTTCCACGACCGCCTTCGCCGCCGGGATCACGACGCGGGGAGTCCTGCTCGACCTGGCACCGGAGGGGCGGCTGCCGTCCGCGCACCCCGTCACCTCGGCGGACCTCGACGCTGCCGAGGCGCGGGCGGGGGTCGAGGTGCTGCCCGGTGACGCCGTGGTGGTCCGCAGCGGTTGGGGCTTCAGCTGGGATGCCGAGACCCAAGCGCCGGGCATGACCGTCGACGCGGTCACGTGGATGCATGACCGTGGCGTCTCGCTCTACGCCGGCGACATCAGCGACTCCTTTCCGCCGAGCGACCCGGAGACGCCCATGCCGATGCACATGGTCGGGCTGGCCCGCCTGGGCATGCCCCTGATCGACAGCGTCGCCACGGACGACCTCGCCGCGACCTGCGCCGAGCTCGGCCGACACTCTTTCCTGCTCAGCATCGCCCCGCCCCGCCTCCACGGCCTCACCGGCGTGCCCGTGAACCCCCAAGCCATCTTCTAGACCGACACCACGGCCGTGCGGGTCGCGATGATCGATCGGTCACCGATCAACGGCGGAGATCAGCCACTCCCCTGCAGCTACAGGACGTCGGCTGTCTCAATAGGTCAGTCCGAAACTGATCTCGGTGAACGATCCCCTATCGGGCTACCCGACGGTCATTCTCCAGCTGCTCAGCCCTGCGTCTGCCATTCTCGACAGATGCTGAGCAGCGTTGCCATCGTGTCGTTGGCATTCTTCGTGTGGTCGATCGTTCGACTGGTTCGAGGTCGCAGGTCCCAAGCAGTCGGCCGAACGCCTGACAAGAAGGTTGTTCGAGACAACAAGATTGTCCTAGCCCTATCTGCCCTAGCTGTAATCGCGACCTTTCTCGTCGGCATGGTGTTGTTGCCTCGCATCTAGGGAGAACTCGCGTTGCAGCCAGCCATCGACTATTGAGACGGCCTTGGCAGGGTTAAGCCACCCTTAGACCGCGACCGTGGGTTGTCCAGGCGTGAATATGATCAGCCAAGGTGCACACGCTTGAGGGATCGAAGGAGACCACCATGGGCCAGAAGACACCGCTCTTCAAGGGGCAAGGTTTCCGTCTAGCCAGCATCGGTGTCGGTTTGGCCGCAGGCCTGGGCATCGTCCTCATCGTGCAGGCAGCCACCTCGGATGAACCCCTCTCGAGCGGATTCCTCCTCGGCGGCGCCGGCGTGGGGTTAGTCATAGCAGTAGCCGCCATCCTCGTCGGCCTCTTACTAGGTCGCAAGATCTTCGGGAAGCGACTCGAGATCGCTCTTCGACCCGCAGGAGAGACGAAGTGGCAGCACGGGCGAGTTGAAGCGTCCCCGGGACAAATGCATTTCCGCCGGTACAAGTGGCAACTACGGTTCGTATCCGGCGATCCGGTCGACTTCGTTGTGGACGAGGTAGGTGCCGACTCAGGAGCTCGCCCCTCGAAAAAGCAAATGTGGTCCGTGAACCCGTCCCTGCACGTGATCGAGGTCAAGACCGACCGAGGCACCTTCCAGCTCGGCGTCCAGGCCCACCAAGTCGACGATCTACGGTCGCAGCTTCAGCCCGCAACCACCGCGAGCTGACGGCGAAAAAGTAGGAGGGCCTCGGATGAGAACGCACGCCCGGCCGCACACCGATCGCCTAGCGGGCAGGACAAAGGGCAGGACAAGTCGACCTATCGCGTGGGAGCGTCTGCCATGACTTCGAAGCAGAGGGCTACCTGGATACGCATCATCATCACCTGCGCGGTCGTCGCCGCAGGCCTCGTGATCGCTGGTCTGCTTGTACGCGAAGCACTGTCAATTCTCGCGCCTCTTGCCGTGGCCCTGGGCATTTTCGCCCTCCTCATCGGCTTGCTCGTTCGACGCCAGTCGCGAAAGTGACCGTCCGGCCGCCGATCGTCTAGTGAGACGGGTGCACGGTCTTAGCAGCGGGGCCAAGCACGTAAGGGAGAAAGTGCAGCTGACGGGGACGCAGCCGATGCACCCCGTCCCGGTACGAGCCGCCAACGACAGCGCCGCCAACGTCCAGTAGGTCACACGTACGCCACGTGCTGCGAACGGTCCCACCTCTGACCACGAACTGCGTCACAACGCGGAGCGCCTCGACCAGACCGTCATCGCCGTCACCGCCCAGATCCCACCAGCCGAAGTCCTTACCGCTGACGACGACCGAGTCGTCCTTGATCACCAGGACCTCGAAAGGCAGGGACCCGTGCCGGCGCGGGGTCACGGTCAGGACACGGTCGAACTCGGCCTGAACGGTCGAGACTTTGACGTCACCAGCCTCCCCGACAGTCGCGATGACCCGAGCAACGAACCCGTCGAGACTGCCAGGCTCGAGGCGTTCGGTCAGAAGATGGTCCGCAAGCAGGAACCAGGCCTGCGCAAAGTCAGCCTCGTCCCAACCGAGCTCCCACCGCCGGGCTGGCACTCTTGAGGTCGGGGCGATGTCGATCACCAGCCCGTCAGCCGCGACGACCGAGAACGGGCCCACGTGAAGCATCGGCGGTGTCGAACTGCCTGACCCGAGGGATTTTGACCGGACGGCGCTACCGAACTCTGCACGGGCGCGAGTGGCGAAGACGTCGAACCGCTTGGTGACGTCATCGGGGACCGGTGCCATGCGACCATCCTGCGGCATCAAGACCCAGCCGGCCATCAATTCAGGCTCATGCCGAGTCAGTAGCCGGTTCCCTATCGGGCGCCGTTCACGAGTGCGTTTAAGCGATCGACCAGGTGCGCCATTCGGGGCGGTCCTAGTCGAAGGACGAGCGACTCCGAGAACCAGCGCATCCAGACCGCTTCGACATCCTGGGCAGTGACGACGCCGGCCATGAGAAGCATGCGAACCAGATCAACCGCCTCCATCTCGTACTCGTCCAACGGAGCGCCTTCGGGCGAGCCAGGCTCGAGACCGTACGGATCTACATCGCTGAGAACAGCCAAGACACCAGCGAGAGTCGTCTTGTAGGTAGCTGTCCTCGCTCTCACACCTCAATGATGCCTGGGGCGGCCTCGACCGCTGACCGATCCACTATCGGGCATCTCTGCGACTTTCGACAACGGTGCTGACGAACAACGTGATTGACGCTAAAAGGAGAAGTCCTGCGCCCGCGAAGATCTGCCCCTGGTAAAACGTGATGCCCGCTACAACCACGAGGATCACTCCAGTGATCTGAACGGCTAGAGCCCTTCGCGACTTACGTTGCTTAGTCATAAGCATGATCCTGCTCCGACTACTGGGACGCGCGTTCGTGCCAGTCACGTTCCGAAGCAGATCGCGACGTCGCCCGCTGAGCGATCGTCAGCTGAGACGGGCCCACCGTCTTAGCTTCACTTCTTGGCGCTGGAACGATCTGCGGGCATCATCAACGGATGAGCAAGGGTGCGATCCGCGGTGGTTGGCGTGTCTACCGAGAGCAGCGCCTAGAGTTCCTGGACTTGGCCAAGGTCCGCAGGAGAACACGGGTGGGCGCCCTCGTGGTTTTGGCGGCCGCCGCTCTCCTTGTTTTTAGTGCCGTCCACTGGGACATCTTCGACGGGCCACCAGCACGAGACGCCGTCGCCATCGTCTTCTTCTCGGCCGCCGTGGCTTGTCTCGTCATGGCTTTCATCCCCGTGGCCGACCCCAGCACTGCACCCAACTCAAGAAGGATGCTCGGAAACTGGCGACGAAGCGAACGCATCGATCGTCAATTCGCTAAGAACCCGCCCGAGATCATGCCAGAAGACCGAGACGAGGTCATCGCCGGCTCAAAGGGACTGCTTGCGGCGTCAGTCGTTGCCGTTGACCGATCCATCTGGGTCCCGTGCGGGTATGTCCTGGTCTGGGTCGCCCTTGTCGTTGCTGGCCTCGCCTCTGCTGAACACTTGAACCTCTTGCTTCTGCCCCTCATCTTCGCTGCCCTTCAAAGCGCCACCGTCTTGACGTCGGTGGTGGCGGCTGGCCGTGCCGACACTGCGCACGACCGTGCTCTGGCACTTCCACCGGCACCCGTTGATAGCTCACCCGTCAAACCCAAGAGCCGTCCGACCGGCTCGATGCTTGCTCTTCCTGACGAGTAACGACGCAGCCAAGAACACCCGTGCGCCTTCGTCCGGCAGGCACAAAACACGATGCCCTCTAGACCGCGCCCTTGACGTTGGCCCAGTTCTGGAGTGTGGCTATGGCCTCGCGCCAGGGACGTTGAAGACGAGCAAGGACGAACCGTTCGTCGTCGTCGACTGCCCGCATCAGCCACGTGATGTGCACGGTCATCGAGTAGCCGCGGAGGTCTTTGTACTCGACTTGCCCGACGTCGGAGATGTACGTGATTCGGTCACGGGGAACGTGGCGGGACCAGAACGTGCCGTGGATGTGCATGTCCGTGTCGTCGAGGAGGACGTGGATGCCGTAGCTGCGGATGGCGGCCCAGATTGAGACCGCCAGGCTGGTCATGCCCATCAACCCGATTGGCCACGACCGGATCTCGGGATCGATGGCTGCACCCAGGAAGGCAAGACTTGTCCCGATCCCGATGAGGCAAGCGGCAAAGTTCACGTGCTGCGCCCACCGGGGTGGCGCGAGCCGGATGGGACTCATCGAAAGAGCATCGCATGGGTAGGAGATGTCGGGGCCACTAAGCTTGCTCGGCTCTCTAGATCGCCCGGTAAACCGCCGTATATCGGACAGATCTGGGTCGCTTCAACCTAGGTGTCGGAGTTGCGAGCGGGCCACCGCTAGTCGCGGGAGTTCCATCAATCCCTGCCGTTGTTTGCCGGCATTCGCGCTGCGGCAGGTACTGCCCGCTACTTCCAGCCGGTTTGCACTCCCATGACGACGATGAAGACCGCGATAGCGGCAGCGCCGATCCACACGCACCACTTGAACACCTGACGGCCGCGTTCACTGTCGGGGAGCCATTTTCCATCGCTAGTTCTCACACCGCAGACGGTACCCGGCTAAAGCCCACACGCTGCGGCCGGGTGGCACCAAGCAGGAGACCCGGTGACCGATCGCTCACCGGGTAACGGCGGGGGCTACCCACTCCCCCGCAGCTCCAGGGCGTTGGCTGCCTCATTAGGTCAGTCCGATACGTATCTCGGTGACCGATCCCCTATCGGGCGGGTAGACCCTGCGGCGCCTCCGGAGTTGTACCTAAGCGGTCCGGCGCGCCTTGAGTTCTCGACGCAGGTTGAATGCGGAGAAGAAGTAGGCGACAGCAACCAAGACGTAGAACGGGCCTACGACTGCTGCGGACAGACCCAGCGACCCCGAGGGCTCCGAGAACATCAGTGCCAACGCATAGAACACCGCGATGACACCCATCACGAGGCTGGACACGATGCCACCAGACAACTTCCACGCCGGTCGGCGTTGCTGCACCGGCTCGCCCTCACCTCTGAACGTCCGGCCGCAGAAGACAACGAGCGCAACCGTGACGACGAGCGCAGCAGTCACAGCCCCGACCTCGCCGGCTATGAAGACTGTCCCGAAGCCGAGAAAGACGCTGAGAACCATTCCAGACACGACGACGCCAGCTTTCGTCGCTGCCGACGTGATGCGAATTGCCACAATCTCGTTCCTGCCCACGGTTGACTAATTATCCGGTAAGTGGACCGACCGCTACGCGATCGATTATCAGGTGGAATCGCGAGGCGCATCAAACGCCTCATTCACTTGCCGCTGGCGTGAACGCGCTACGAACGAGTCGGCCGCGACAGCAGCAACACCGAAAAGTGCTCCGAGGGCTCCCACGACCCATCCGTTCCATCCCAGCCCTAAGCCGGCGATGCCGACGAAGAGCACCACCGGGACGATGGCTATGCGCGAGACCATGAGCAGATCCTGGCAGAAGAACGTCCTGACAGATAAGCGATGATCGATCGGCTATCGCACATTTTCGCGTTCCCTCATGTGCCCGCGTCGGGTAAGAAGAGCCATGCCTCTTCAGCCTGTCCAGCGCAACCTGGACCTCACGACTAGCCTCCCGCCTCACGACGTGGCCGGCCGTGTCGCTGGCTTCCTTCACGAGCTGACTCACCGGCCCACGACGACCGCTCGCACGGGCATCGTGAAGGCGGGCTCTCGAGTCGCCTACCGATTATTTGGCGGCGTAATGAATGCCGGCAAGAAGCGACTTCCCATGATCGTCAGCTGGTCGATTACGGAGAACGGAAGTGGCAGTGATATCCACCTCGAGATGAAGAGCGACGAAGGCACTTACGGATTTGCCACCAGGTGGCACTATCAGGCCTACGAACAGCGTTTCACTCAGCTCGAGAAGGACCTTCAAAGCCGCTTCGCCTGATCTCACCGGCACTGTCCGAAACCCGATCGACTATCGGGACGCAGAGCGTTCTCTCTAGGTCGGTTTCGTGAAGGAACGGTTTCTAGCGTCGCATCTCAGCCATGGCTCGAACATTGAAGTAGATGCCGATCACGATCAGTCCCACGCCTAGGAGCATGAGCAGATTTGGCAGGTCACTGAAGACCTCGGCGATGAACAGGGCGGCAGCCAGAACATAGAAGATCGTGGCCACGCCCATGAGCTTTCTCAAGCGAGGAACGTTGGAGGGCACCTGTGGCTCCGTATCGATCAAGAGAAATAACCTCGCGGGCCGAAAGGTCGGCTGTGGACGACACTCTCCGGAAGGTACTGCCTAATGCGGCCTAATGCGGCCCGCCGTCCCGAGGGTGTATCTGCCGACGCGGCGCAGCCCCTGAACAACTACTCGTCCTTGGCACGGCTTTGCACGCGTGGCAGGGTCGCGAGCATGAAGATCATCGATGATGTCGAACGCGCTGCTTGGCTAGGGCCGCGGATGCACCGCGTCAGAGGGTGGGCGAGGGTCGGCTCCGTCGCTGGGTACGGTTTCGAGGCCTACGCGCGCATCCTCCACCCCCGACCCACGGGAGACGGCCGCTGGGAACACCGCCGGTGGTCCGACGTCGCCACCGCGGCTGGCAAAGTGATGCACCCTCTCGTCCAGTGGGAGCGGCTACTTGACCTTGATGAGCCACGGGGTGGAACCAGCGATATCGGGCACCTCGACCCGCAAGTTCTGGCAGCCCTCGCGCCGCTGTTGAGGGTCCAGACCGCGACACCAGACGACGCCCTCGCGGCGTACTGGATCGGCGGCACCGGCCAGAGCCTTGTCGGCCGATCGGTCGCCATCGATCGGTACGACTACGTTCTGGCGCACACCGGTACTGCGGAGCTGGCAACGCCTGGCTGGGGTCCACACATCGGCTTCCGAAGCGACGAACCACCGCAATTGCTCTGGCCGGAGGATCACGCCTGGGTACTCGCCACCGAAATCGACTGGGACTCCACCATCGTCGCCGGCTCCCAACCACTCATCGAATCGATCCTCACCGACGACCGCTTCGAGGTCTACCAGGTCACGGAGGACTCCGACCTCTCCTGGAACGGCGACACCATCAACCGACGCCCGACATCGAGCCCCGCATGACGATCCCCTTTTAAGACGCCGGGCCCTCGGACTTTTGCGTGTTTCAGGTAGACGCGAGATCCGATCCGTCGATGCCGTCGTAACTGTGCCGTGGGCTCCAGAAACGCTTCGGAAGATGACCGTCTTTGGCCTCGGCGGGATGACGGTAGGCCACTTCGTCGATGAACTCGTCGAGACCCGCCAGGGGGTCCTGTCCTTCTTCGATCTCCTCCCGCACCATGGCCGGGGTCATCTCGCGCCCTTCGCCCGTGAAGTCGTCCACGACGAGGCCCGGCGCATCAGTAGCGAGCACTCGGAGGCGCTGCCCCTGCTCTCGAGAGAGGGCCAGCTTGTGATCGTCTCGAGGATCAACGAGGCGTCCACCTGCTGGCCATTCCAGAAGCCCCTGGGTCTCTGCCATGTCCAGGATGCGCGAAGCAGTCCGCTCGTCAAGATACGAGAAATCGATCTGCCAGTCGCGTTGATCTTCCAAGCGGGCATTCGATCGCCTCACGTGGGTTGCCCGCCCGACCCATTCAGGGAACTGAGCCACCAATTCGGCAGCTCTGTCCCCGTCAGTCCGGACAAAGGCCCCGTCCTCCTTTTGGGTGAACACCCACGAGGCATCTGACGGGTAGATCGCCAACGATTCCCCATCCATCCCTGAGGACAGCGCCAACGCGGCAGCAAGGCCAGGATCGTCTAGTCCGAGCTGGGTGACGTACGTGTGCTCGTAGATGGGGAGCTCTTCGGCAAAGTTTGGATCGGCCATCCACGTCACGCTGATGTCCGACTGCCATAGGCGTGCCGGGAGGAAACGCTTGAGCCACGAGTCACGATCCTCAGGCTCCGGTCCACGAGACCACGCAAAAGTCGAGACGAAGACGCTGGCGTCGGATGCGCCTTGCCTCAGGGCTCGAAGAAGCGTCAGGTCGCAGAAGATGATCTCGGCGTATTGCATGGCCTGCTCGGCATGCTGATGCAAGGTCGGGAGCCTGTCGAACTCCAAGAGGACCCCACTGCCGAAGCGGTAGTCCTCCACCGAACCAGGCGGCGCCGGCGACCGACGCTGACCCCAATGCGTGGATATCTCCGCGAGTGTTTCCATCGAAGGGAGGTCAGCCATGCCGCAACACTAGAGAATCCAAGCAATCCCCTAGGCCACCGAACCTGACTCCTTCGCGTCCATCACGCGTCGAAACGGCCGCTGCACCATCCCCCATCGGGCACTAACTCAGGTCGACGCAAAGCGCGCTTGTCAGGGACTCAGTCGTCATCCCACTCGTCGCGCATCTCTTTTGTAAGAACTGCGACCTGAACCGTCAGGGCCCCCAGCAGTTCTTCGCGGTTGAGCCTGTTTGTCGTTCTGTAGGCCCACGTCGCTTCCCCCACGGCATTTAGGGTCTTCACAAGCACGAACGCCTCAATGGCCGTCTCGCCTTCCTCCAGTGGATGGACTTCTAAGCCCGCCAGAGCCTGCTCGAGCGGGACACGCTGCTCGCCTGATGCCGGATCCCCGGAGTGACTACCCATGCCACGAGTAAAACCCATTCTTCGACCCGAGCAGTCGCGACCGATGGCCTATTCCCTATCGGGCACCAAGACGAGGCGCATCAGACGCCTTGCCGACTTGTCGGCGGCGTGACCGCTCCACAAGGGAGTCACCACCGACCGCAGCAACACCGAAGAACAAACCGATGGTCCCCACGACCCATCCGTTCCAGCCCAAGGCGAAGCCAGCGACGCCGACGAAGAGCACGACAGGGACTATGGCTATGCGCGAGATCATGGGCAGATCCTGACAGACGATGGCCGATGGCCGATCGTCTATCGGGCATCTGGCCGGCTCTGGTGAAGGACGTCTAGCTGCAAGCTAGCCTCGCCGTATGTATGGCGTCCCCGTCGATATCGATCTGTCGTTCCTTCCCGGCACGAGGCTCGAGTCCGTGGATTTCACCCAGTTTCAACTTCAGCTGCGTTTCGATGAGCGGGTGCGGTTGTCCATCGAGTCGGTCTACCGGATCGACAAGGCCGGAAGCGTTCTCGTTTATGACGAGATCTCTGCTGGTGCCGGCGAGGTTGTTGCGCTGCTGTCCATGGATGTGACCAACGCCTACCGTCTGGCAGAAGACGCGATCCGCATTGAGTTCGGAGACAGTCGTGCGCTTGAGGCCGTTGATGATTCGGTGCAGTTCGAGAGCTTCCAGATCTGGAACGGTGACGCCATCATCGTTGTCTGAGCCTTGGCGCTTGCTCTTCGGAGCCAGTTCGACCTTTGGCTTGGACCGGACACTTAACGCTGTTCTCGGCCGTGGGCGAAGCAGTAGGAGTCGGTGCCCACTGGGTACGACCCAGGAGCATCCCGGTGACCGATCCCCTATCGGACACGCTCTGGAGTCGAGTCATCGAGGATGCGAGGCAAATTCGAGGGTGCTAACGCGGCCGGTGGCCACGCCGGCGCTAGGGTCAGGGCATGAACGACGCCGACCGCGAATTGCTCCGCCGGGCTGAGGCGGAGGTGGCAGCGCTCCCCCACCGTGACTCCCTCGCTGACTCGTCTGCCTGGTCGGAAGGCGGCCCCGCCGCCGAGTCCGAGCCGACCGGTCGGGCTCGATTGCTCGCCCCGCTGACCCTCATCGTCTGCTTCGTCACGGCCTGCGCCGAGGGTTCGTGGCTCTGGTTCTCCGCCGCAGAGTGGACCTCAATGGTCTGGTTCGCCGTGCCATTCCTGCTGGTCGCCTCGATTGTGCTCGCGCTCATCGCCGGCGCGCTAGGCGGCCGCACTGGCCGATGGGCCGGCGTCTGTGGTGGTATCGCGATCGTACCGCCCGTGTGTTTCGTGGTGTCGCTTCCCCTGGCGCTTTTCACGTAGACCGCTGCGGCTTGCGCCGCGGCAGCTCGGCGGCCTCCCGGTAGCCGATCGTCTATCGGACGCCGGGGAGGAGCCAGGTCGACGGTCGCTCACGTCGACGGATAGACAGGTAGGAAATGGGCGTTCCATCCAACATCCTGTTCTCATGACCACACGATCGGACGCTGACAGCAGCGTTGTGCTCTGGCGGCCCACGGGCCCGGAGGAACTCGAGCTCGTCGAGGCGAGTGGCTGGTCGC